>DAOVLS010000050.1 GCA_030631125.1 Planctomycetales bacterium | reverse complement strand
TAAACTCGACTCTCCCGTCAGTCTCGATATTCGCCTCATCGAGGCCGACCAGGTAACGACGCCTGACCTGCTGGTGCCCAAGAAGACGGCGGTTGATGGTATTGTCCTGGACGAGTTCGGCAATCCGACTGAGTACCACGTTCTGAAGAATCATCCCGGTGGAGGCAGGGCCGCTTTCACGGCCGAGTACGACAAGGTTCAGGCTGAGTCGATGATTCACTGGTTCCGGGCCGACCGGCCTGGACAGAATCGCGGCTTGCCGGACATCCTGCCGGCGCTGCCGTTGTTTGCACAACTCCGGCGTTACACGCTGGCGGTGATCGCAGCTGCTGAGTCGGCGGCAAACATTGCAATATTCATGAAGACCAATACCCCGGCTGGCGGCGAAGCGGCAGAGATCGAGCCGATGGCCACTATGGAGTTTGAGCCGAATATGGCCATCTTCGGACCGGAGGGTTGGGAACCGTCACAGATCAGGGCAGAGCAGCCGGCGACCGGGTACGGGGAGTTCAAGCGGGAGATTCTCAACGAGATCGCCCGTTGCCTCAACATGCCGTACAACATCGCGGCCTGCAATTCGTCGGGTTACAACTACGCCTCGGGGCGACTCGACCATCAAACCTATTTCAAGAATATCCGGGTGGAGCAGTCGCACATCGAGACGGTCGTCCTGGATCGCATCTTCGCCGCGTGGCTGGCTGAAGCGGTGCGGGTCTTCGGCTTCGGCGAAATAGCAGACTCCAACGGGGCAGGCTTTCCGCACCAATGGTTCTGGGTCGGTCACGAGCACGTGGACCCGGCCAAGGAAGCAAAGGCCCAAGCCACCCGCCTGGCGAACCACACTACCACGCTGGCGACGGAATATGCGCGTGTCGGCCTGGACTGGGAGACGGAACTGCGCCAGCGGGCAAAGGAAAAGGAATTGATGCAGGAACTGGGATTGAGCGAATCCGAGACCATTCCGCAAGCGGAAGAGGAGGAGGACAGCGATGTCGAACGAGAAGCAGCCTGACTTCGCCAAGGCTACGTCAGACGGGCCTGAATATGTAACGATGACCGCCACGGCGAACATTGAAGCGGCGGGTGATGAGAAGCAACTGCCGCGGTTCAGAATGGTCGCCTACACCGGCGGGCTGATGCGAATTGCGGGTTTTCCGCGTCCGGTTGTGGTGGACCTGGCTGGGCTTGAGATTCCGAATCAGAACCTGCCGATTCGGCTCGACCATGAACGGCGTCAAGGTGTCGGGCACACGCAGCGCGTGGCCATCGAAAACGGTTCGCTTGTAGCAGAGGGACTCATCAGCCGGGATACCTCATGGGCACGGGACGTGGCGAAAAGCGGCGTCAACGGATTCCCCTGGCAGGCGAGTATCGGAGCGGCTGTGGTGAGGGCCGACTTCGTCCCCGCGGGAGGAACGGTTCAGGTCAACGGACAGACATTTACAGGCCCGGTGCACGTGGTGCGCCGCGCCATTCTCAAGGAAATCAGTTTTGTCGATTCAGGGGCCGACACGAACACGTCGGCTCGGATTGCAGCCCAAGATAAGGAGCAGGAAGAAATGACTGACAAGGAAGTCACTAACGTAGAGAAAACGGAAAACGAGGAAACCAACGCGGACACCCCTCAGGACGATCCAAAGCAAACCCTTCGACAGGACTCAGGGCAGGCGGCCACCAGTCCGGAGGAGCAGGTTCAGGCGGCGGCAGTCGAGGGCACGGAGGCCCTGACCGCCGTTGACCCGGTTGTCGATATGCGAGCCAAGGCCGCAGCTGAACAGCAGCGCATCGCAGTGGTTCGGAAGGTTTGCGGCGACGACTATCCGGATATTTCCGCCCGTGCAATCACCGAGGGCTGGGACGAGACCAAGGTCGAGCTGGAGGTGCTGCGCGCCAGTCGCCCGAAGGCGCCGGCGGCCCACGTTCCGGACAACTCGGTCGATGGGACCATCCTGGAAGCTGCGTGCATGCTGACTGCCGGGCTGAGCGATGTGGAAAAACTCCACGACGAAAAGACGCTCGACGTGGCTTCCAAACGATTCCGCGGCGGGATTGGCCTTCAGGAACTGCTGCTGGAAGCGGCGTGGGCGAACGGGTACACCGGCAGGAACTTCCGCAACAGCCGGGAGGTTTTGCGATATGCGTTCGCTCCGAACATCCAGGCGGCGTTTTCGACCGTAGAAATCGGCGGGATTCTGTCGAACGTCTCGAACAAGTTCCTGCTGGAAGGTTTCTTCAGCGTCGAGCGGGTCTGGCGAAACATCTGCACCGTTCGGAACGTCAGCGACTTCAAAACCGTTACCAGTTACCGCCTGGTCGGGGCTGACCAGTATCAGCCGGTCGCACCCGGTGGTGAGCTGAAACACGGCACCCTCGGTGAGGAAAGTTACACCAATAAGGCCGACACCTACGGTCTGCTGCTCTCTATCGACCGGCGGGACATCATCAACGATGACCTGGGCGCGATAACCACCGTGCCGCGAAAACTCGGCAGGGGCAGCGGCTTGAAGATCAACGACGTGTTCTGGGCGATTTTCCTGAACAACAGTGCGTTCTTCAAGACGGCCAACAAGAACTACATAACCGGCGCGGACACCGCCCTGAGCATCGACGGGCTGACCAAGGCCGAGGTGAAGTTCATGGACCAGGTGGATCCCGACGGCAAGCCCATCGGCATCATGCCGTCGGTCGTGCTGGTTCCGACGGCGCTGAGCGCCATCGGCACACAGTTGTTTAAGAGCCTGGAGATCCGCGACACGACGGCCAGCACGAAGTACCCAATCGCCAACCCGCACCAGGGCAAGTTCCGCATAGAGGTCAGCCGGTACCTGTCCAACAGCCAGTACACCGGCAACAGTGACAAGGCGTGGTACCTGCTGGCCGACCCGTCTGACCTGCCGGTGATTGAGGTGGCGTTCCTCAACGGCCAGGAGTCGCCGACTATCGAGTCGGCAGAAGCGGACTTCAACGTCCTCGGCGTCCAGATGCGTGGCTACCACGACTTCGGCGTGGCGCTTCAGGACCCCAAGGGTGGAGTGAAAGCAAAGGGCGAAGCCTAACGGCAGTAGCCGGTAGCCCGTAGCCAGTAACCAGTGAAAAGACAGGAGATATAAAAAATGGCAACTGCAACATTCATTCATGATGGAAATGCGATTGATTACACGCCCGGTTCGGACGTTTCGGCTGGCGATGTGGTCGTTCAGCATGAACTGGTCGGCGTGACCAAACGTAACATCCCAGCTAACACGCTCGGCGCTCTGGCGGTGACAGGGGTGTTCGACTTCCCCAAGCCTCCTATAGCATTTATCGCCGGGGAGAAGGCGTACTGGGATGACAGTGCTGCTGTCCCCGAGGCAGCCGGAAACACGTACATCGGCAAGGCGGTCAAGGCTGCTGCTGATACCGACGAGACGGTGCGCGTGCGACTGGATCAATGAGCGATTTGATCCGCCAGGGATCGCAGTGGGTGGAACAGATGCGAGCATCGCACATGTCCAGCCCGGTCACATACCGTCGCGACGAAGACAGCCACGAGGTCAACGCCACGTTCGGGCGGACGGAATATGAGGTCGAGGATGAATACGGCCTCCGCGTCGGGGCACAGGTGACGGACTTCATGATCTCGGCCGAGGTTTTTCCGTTCGACGAGCCGGAAGCAGGCGACCAGATTGTTGCTGACGGTGTGGTGTACGAAGTGATGAATCTGGCGGGCCAGGGACATTGGCGATGGAGTGATCCGTATCGGCAAACATTACGGATTCACACGAAGGAAGTGGACAGCGAATGAGCGGATGCGACGGACAGTTTGAGCAGGTCTGCAAACCGGAGTTCGACGCGATAAACGCGAAGCTCGACCGGATGGACGAGGCGATTCGCGGCAACGGCAAGCCGGGCATTCAGCTTCGGCTGGGCAGCCTGGAGGCGTCGGAGAAGTCGCGCAGTCGGCTCATCTGGATCATCACCGGTGCAGCAGTGACGCTGGCGGCCTCAGCGATCTGGCAACGAATCTTTGGAGCATGACATGACCAGGCGATGGCTCAATTCGGTGGATGTTGAGGTCGGCGAAAACGGCGCTCCGCTGTTCGACATGGCGGGCTGTGTTTCATTTGTCGGCGGGACCAAGACGGTGGCGTCTTCGTCAACGCCGGAAAAACTCGTCCCGGACCCGACGCCGTGCAGTTTCGTCTGGGTTGGCGCTCGGGTGGACGGATCGGGCAACCCCCAGAACACCGCACCGTGCTTCATCGGCGATGCCGCCGGGCAGAACATCCCGATTCTCCAGAGCAATTACGAGGGCGTGGTCATCCGTGTTGACGACGCCAGCAAGGTACACGTCAAGGTCGGCGTCAACGGCCAGGGCGTGGCGTATCGAATCTTCGCATAGGGCAGGAAATGGCAACGATTGCATCCGCACAATCCGGCAACTGGCACGTCACGACCACTTGGGTCGGCGGCATTGTGCCGAACCTGTCCAGCGATGACGTGATTATCGCTACCGACCACGAGGTCATTATCGAGGCGGGCGAATACATCTCGATGGGAGGCGGCAATATGCTGGCTGTGGTTGAAGGCGCGACGCTCCGTGTTCAAGGCGGACTGGACATCGGTAGCAGCACCTTATGGGTCGACGGAACCGTCGTCTCCGAGGGCGTCTACCTGGCGACTTGGAACGGAACGGAAGTGCTGGTTCAGACGACCGGCACGCTGGAAGTTGCCGCTGACTTCTATCTGGAATCGGTCGCTACGGCCACAATCGAGGGCCAGTTCATCGTCGCATCGGGCGGCTACGCTGACATCTGCGACGGCGGATTGCTGACGTTGGAAGTCGGCGCGATCTGGCAGGACTACGGCTACTGCTGTGTCGAGCGTTACAGCCAGGCCTTGATCCGCGATGACTTCAGCGTTGAGGATGGCGGTCATCTCGTCCTCTTCGAAGACGGCATGATAGACATTGCCTCCGCTGGAGCGGTCTTCGTCACTGGCACGCTGGCCGTATCGTTGTACAGCCGGATTGAAGTATTCGGATATTTTGGCCTCCATCAGGACGGCCTTCTTAACATCAACTCCAACAGTCTGATCCACGTCTACAAGGACATCCACATCTCCGGGCGGATGACCGGTGGCGGGCGGATCGTGATGCTGCGGCGCGAAGGCCGCATCCTGGACTATGACGGTGATTCGTTGTTCGCATTGGACCGCGCCTACGGCTATGGCCGGATGCTGATTACGTGAGGTATTCCCATGGCAGAGCAGATTCCAGACATCCCGCAGGCTATTCAGGAACGATTGGACCGAACGCCCGCCGAGCGCAAGGCGGAGTTGGAGGCGCGAAGGCAGGCCCGGCTGGCCGCCATGACGGCCGAGCAGCGGCAGGCTGCCCAGGCACGCATTGACCGGATCAACGCCGTCCCGGCCGACAAACGACCGGCCTTCGTGCAGGCCTCTCGACTGGCGATGGTTGCACGGTCGCTCAAGATGCAAATTGAGGCGGGGATGAATTTCGCGGACCTGATTGATTCGCTCGACGCCACCGAGACCGAGGCCGTGTATTGGCTGGCCGACCGGGTGACCGCAGAGAGGAACAAGTAATGGCGCTGACAATCGACATCGCGGACGCCGTGGTAACCGAACTGGCCGGCGGGGCTTTCAGCCAGCCGGTAAGCGCCGTTCGCCGGGTACTGCCGACTTACGAACTAGCGGACATGAAGGACCTGCGGGTGACGGTCGTGCCCGCAGCCGTGGAGATAAGCGGCGCGTCACGAAGCCTCTCGCAGCACGACGTGCGGGTTGACGTGGGTATCCAGAAGAAGCTCGGCAAGAACCTCGACACCGAAGTCGCTCTGCTGCTCGGGCTGGTCGATGAGATTGCCGAGTTCCTCAAGCGACGGCCCTTGCAGACAGCGCCATGGGCGGTGTGGGTGCGGACAGTCAACGAGCCGGTCTACGCCCCAGACCACCTGGCTGAGAAGCGGCTGTTTACAAGCGTTCTAACGCTGACCTACCGGGTGCTGAAATGATCGGCATGGTTACGAAAAAGATGTTCTTCGACCGCAAGGCGGTTCGCTCGGCAGTGGATCGCACGGCCCGGCGGGTGCTGAGCAAGTTCGGGGCGTTTGTGCGACGAGGTGCGAAGTCGTCTATCCGCAAGCGTAAGCGTGCAAGTTCACCGGGCCAGCCGCCGAGTTCTCATGCGGGCCTGCTGAAGAAATTCATTTTCTTCGGCTACGAACGAGACCGTCGCAGCGTGGTAATCGGTCCGGCGCGGCTGAACCAGAAAATCGGCGACGCACCACACGCATTGGAACATGGCGGTGTCTCGACGGTAGTCGAAGGCCTTCGGGGACGCCGCAGGAAACGACGTGTAAGGATTAAGGCCAGGCCATTCATGGGACCGGCCTTTGAGAAGGAAAAACCCAAGCTGGCCGCCATGTGGCGAGACAGCGTGAAGTAGGAGACCAGGAAAATGGCGACATACGTACTTGGAATGAACGCCGGGCTGTACCAGGGCGCAGCCGGTGAAACCGATCCGGCCCTGATGACCGAGGTGGACAACGTCCGCGACGTGACGCTCAGCCTCGAAGCAGGCGAAGCGGACATCACCACGCGCGGCAACAGCGGCTGGCGGGCCACCGCTCCGACGCTACGGGAGTGCAGCGTCGAGTTCCAGATGGTCTGGCGGCCTGGCGATGCCGTTTTTGACGCGATCAAGGCCGCGTTCCTCTCGGCTGGCACCGTCGCATTGGCGGTGCTCGACCAGAAGCGGACAGTCATCGGCGCACAGGGACCGCTCGGCGATTTTTCAATCACCAACTTTAGCCGAAACGAGGCGCTCGAGGAGGCCATCGTTGCCGACGTAACGGCCAAACTCGCACGGTTCGAAGAGTGGCACGAGGTGGCTGCGTAATGAAAACCTTTACCGATACCGCCGGACGGACCTGGAGCGTAAGCCTCAACCTCGGCACTGCCCAGCAGGTCAAGGACACACTGAAGATTGACCTGCTCCAACCGGAAGCAGGCGACCCACCGCTCCTGACGCGCCTCGGCACGGACGAATTGCTACTTGGCGAGGTCATCTGTTGCCTGCTGGTAAGTCAGTTCGAGGCCCACAAGGTAACCGAAGCCGATGTGCGGGCGAGTTTTGACGGCGCAACGCTACTGGCGGCGCAGCAGGCGTTCTATGAGGAACTAATCGATTTTTTCCGCCAGCGCGGCCGGGCCGACCGAGCCCGCGCCGTGGAAACACAGGCAAAGATGATCGAAGCGGCCGTCAAGGCCATCGAGACGCGGATCGAAGGTCTGGACATCGACGAGGCGATCCGTGGCGCGATGTCTGGTTCATCGCCGGAAGCCTCGGAGTCGATCCCCGACCGCTGACGTTGCGGCAACTGCTCTGGATGGCCGAGGGCCACGGGCGCGACGAGTGGGGTCGGACGGCGCTGCTGTGTGCATTGATCGGCAACGTCCACCGCGACCCGAAAAAGGGCCGGGCCTTCAAGGTCGCCGACTTCGACCCGTTCGACCGTGAGCCGGGCGAGGTGATTGAAGTGAACACCGAGAACATCGGAACTCTAAAACAGGCCTTCGCGGCCCCTAATGGAAGGAGCGAAAGATGAAAACGCAATGGATTGCAGTAGCAGTGGCCGTAGCCGTGCTTTTGGTTGCAGCCGGTTGTGACGGCACGGGCGGTATGGGCGGGCAGGGTATCTGCCTGAAAGACAATTCTGACTGCACGGTGAATATCACTATCACCGACGGAGGGACCGGCCTGGGAAACCCTTTGCCGGCAGCGGCGGAGCTGGAGGAGACGACCCCGCCGGTGAAATCGGTATCGGACGAACCGTCACCGGCTACGCCTTAGCGGCCGGGGTAGGATGGTTCTGGGCTGTCCTGTTGGGTATCGGCGCGACGCTTATCGTGCGCCAATTCACAAGGAGAAAGAAGCGATGAAATGGTTCATGACGAAACTTACTTCCCGAAAATTCCTGGCCGCTGTGGCGCTGGTCGTCGCCGGTCTGTACGCGATGTTCCGCGACGTTGACGCCGCAGAGGCGCAGACGTCCGTCGAAGTGTACATGGCCTACGTGCCCAACGTCGTCGGGGCACTGACGGCCATACTCGGTGCGCTCGGCTTCATGAAGGCCGAGGCCGAGGTGGATGCGGCCAGGGTGGCCGGTTCGACGAACACCAAGTAGCCATGCACGTTGATTGCATAAACACGGACGAGGCCAAGCGGCTGTGCCTGCGGTGGCATTACAGCAACATCTTTCCGCCGCACTGCATGGTGTCTCTCGGCTTCTACGATGATCAGGGCCTGGGCGGCGCTGCTATCTGGGGCTGGGGCACTCGGCCACGGCATACTATCCAGAAACTCTTCCCCAGCCTGGACACGGGCGATTACTGGGAACTGTGCCGTCTGTGTTGCCGGGACGATTTGCCGCGCAATACGGAGAGTGAATTCCTGGCTGGCTGCGCCCGGTGGTTCAGAGCGAACCAACCGGAACGAGTTTTACTGTTCACCTGGGCCGACGGCATTCGCGGCAAGCCCGGTTATGTGTATCAGGGGTCGAACTGGCTTTACGGCGGTTACATCACGACCGAAATCTACCTAACCGCCGACAACGAGCCGGTGCATCCGAGGTTCATGATAACCCGCTTCGGGACGCGAAAGAAAAGCGTCTGGACTGCCCTTGGGCTTCGGAAGGTCTGGGGCCGGCAGTTCCGGTATGTAAGGTTCCTGTGCGACCACGCGACGCGGAAGCGCCTGCTGCGGGAGAGTCCGGTCGAGTGGACGCAGATGTATCCGAAGCACGACGATCTGTTATGGAAAATTGACGCGGGCGAGGGGTCAAGAGAGACCCACAATCCTCCCAGGATTGAGAGGGCGGGGCAGTTCCGCCAGCCCGCTTTTACGGCCGCAATGCAAATGAAGGTGTGATAACGAATGGCTTCATCACGTGGAATCCGGGCCGGTCGGGCGTTCGTCGAGTTGTTCGCCGACGATAGCAAACTCGTGCGCGGACTGCGCCGGGCCGAGAAGAAGATCAAGGCGTTCGGGAGCTCCATCCGCAACATGGGCCTTAAGATGGCGGGTCTGGGTGCGGCAATACTTGCGCCCCTGCTTGGCGCGGCCAAGGCGTTCAGTTCCATGGGCGACCAGATAGCAAAGATGGCCAAGCGGACCGGCCTGTCCGTCGAGGCGCTCAGCGAATTGAAGTTCGTCGCCAGTCAGACGGGCACTTCCATCGAGGCCCTTGAGACCGGATTTCGCCGGATGCAGCGTAGTATTTACGATGCCGGGCGCGGGCTATCGACGCAGACCGATGCGCTGGCCGACATTGGACTGGCGTACAAGGACCTTAAGGGCCTCGCGCCGGAAGAGCAGTTCAAGCTCATGGCCGAGGCAATCTCCCGAATCGAGGATCCTACGCGCAAGGCCGCCCTCGCCCAAGCACTGTTCGGTCGGGCCGGCACGCAGCTTCTGCCCATGATGGCCAAGGGAGCCAAGGGGATAGAGCAACTCCAGAAAGAGGCCCGTCGGCTGGGTCTGACGATGAGCAGTGAGGATGCGGCCGCAGCCGAGGAGTTCACCGACACGCTCGACGCCCTATGGAAGGTCGTCAAAATGGGTGTCTTCCGCGTGGGCGCGGCTCTGGCCCCGGTGCTGAAACAACTTGCCGAGACAATTACCGATGTGGCCATGAAGGTCAGCGCCTGGATTCAAGCCAACCGCGAAATCATCGTAACAGTCCTGAAAGTCGCCGCGGCTGTGCTGGCCGGTGGGATTGCACTGGTGGTACTCGGCACAATTATCAGCGGCCTGGGCAGCGCCCTCGGCGCTCTTGTCACTATCGTTACGACAGTCGGGACGGTTTTCAAACTCCTGGCCGGTGTTATCGCCTTCCTGCTTTCGCCGATTGGCCTGGTGATCGCGGCTGTTGCGGCGCTCGGGACGTATCTGGTCGTAGCCAGCGGCGCGGGCGGCAAGGCACTGACCTGGCTGGGTGAGAAGTTCGGTGTCCTCAAGGACGACGCACTGACCGCATACCAGGGCATCGCCGACGCACTGGCGGCCGGCGACATTTCCCTGGCCGTCAAGGTTCTGTGGCAGACACTCAAGATGGAATGGACGCGCGGCGTCAATTTCCTGGAGAAGGCCTGGCTGAACTTCCGCAACTTCTTCATCAAGATCGGCTACGACGCATGGCATGGCCTGCTGGCTGTCGTCGAGGTCGTCTGGCACGCCCTGGAAGTCGGCTGGATCGAGACCACCGCATTCTTCGCCAAGACCTGGTATGGGTTCGTGGGATTCTTCGCCAAGACGTGGGAGCGTATCAAGTCCGGAGCAAAAAAGGCGTGGAACTGGATAAAGAGCCTGTTTGACGACTCGGTCGATTTGGAGGCCGAGAATAAACTCGTCGAGCAGGAAAAGCAGCGGGCCATCTCGCAGATAGACGATGAGCAGCAACGCAAGACCGCCGAGCGGGAGGCGAAACGCGAAGCGGAACGTCGTCGCGCGACAGCGGTTCACGAAGCGACGATGGGCGAGATTGGCCGGGAGAACCTTCGCAAGCACAGCGAACTCGACGCCGAGTACGAACGCCGCATGACCGACAACGAAGCCGACCTGGCCAAGGCCCGCAAGGAATGGCGAGACGCCGTAGAGGAGGCCCGCAAGAAGCGCAAGGCAAAAGAGGCCGCCGGTCCGGACAAACTCGAGGGGGCCGACGACATCATCGCCAAGGCCAACCGCGCCATTGCCGGGATGGGCGATCTGCTAGGTCGCCAAGCCGCGAAGATCGGTGCGCAGGGAACCTTCGTCGCCGCCAACGTCCTTGGCCTCCAGACCGGCGGCGCGACCGACCGCATGGCCAACGGCATCGACAAGATCGAGAAGAACACTCGCCCGCTCCGTAACGCTGAGGGAGTTAGCTTCACATAGACCATGGCGACACTGACCGAAAAAATCGACAGCCGCGAGTGGACCACCGGCGAGAAGCCGACGGTTACAATGCACTACACACTCGACGGCACGCCCGACGACCTGACGGCCAAGATGCTCCTGCTGAACTCGACGCCCACCGAGTACGACGGCCTGGTCCGCGACGAGTGCACGCTCGATCCGATCTTCGTCGATACCACCACCGGCCAGGGCAAATGGGAATGCACGGTCCG
>DAOVLS010000149.1 GCA_030631125.1 Planctomycetales bacterium | reverse complement strand
GTATTGTTTGCAACAGTGCACTTGTGAGACCGAAAGAAGAAGATGCCGCTGAACGAATCACGGCAGATGTTGTCTGTTACGTTTATATTGTATGAATAATTAACACGTATGCCGGAACCGCCCGTTCTTTCCACGCGAACATCGCTTACATTCACTTTCCAACCTTCATGCACGGAAATACCGGTATGGCTTTTATATCCGGCAGGTCGTTTGCCCACCTTCACCCCTGTAAGAGCGAGGTCTTTTACCGTAACTTCCTCGATAAACATGGGGTCGGGCGGCTTGGGATAAGTGCGCTGCCCCCAGGGCTTGGGAAAAGTTGCCTCAGGCCCGCGAACCAGCAGAAGAAGCATACTTTTGGCCCCTTTTATTACTGTTTTATCCTTGCCTGCGCCGCGCAGGGTTACATTGGACACGGCAATATTCAAGGTAGAGTCTATTGTCCAGGTCCCGGCGGCAAGTTCTACTATCCCGCCTTCGGGCGGCAGGGAATCTATGGCCTTCTGGATGGATTCGCCTGGCTTTACAGTCTTGAGGTCGGACGTGGTAACGGACCAACTTAGATAATCTCTCCCTTTGGGATTGGCTGCGGCGACATATATCTCCCACGTGGATTTCTCAGATGGGACGGTCCAGGTGAAGGCGCTTCCCTTCGTGAAGGTGGTTAATACCTTGCTGCCTTTCATCACCTTCCATCTGTAACCTGATGCTTCAGCCCCGCTGCCGATTACTGAAAAATCAAGTTTGTCTCCCTGTTTGGCCTTGTAGATTAAATCCTTGTCGTTTTCCTTGTACTGGGGCGCGCCTCCGGTGGAAGAGTGGTTCTTGATCAGGTTTATCTTTGGTATTACGCCGGCATTGTGCGCACCGGCTGCTTCCGCCGATAAACCCATAGTCAATCCCAGAACTGTTACAAAGGTGGACACAAATAAATTCTTGCGCATTTCTTGATTTTCCTTTTATTTTTTTGCGTGAATTACAGGCTGGACGCCGGTCGAGTCATCAATGAAGTATTGCATAACACTTAATACTACAGCGTATCTTATCCCAAGCGGTATAAGATGTTAGCCAGACCCGCTTGCCATGCCGACTTGTCTCGGCGAAGCGGAGCAAAGACGGAAGCGGAGCAAAGACGGAAGCAGAGCGAAGACGGAAGCCTTGGCGAAGGCAGGCTCGAAGACCGGCAGGCAGTCGCTATCGGCTGACTTCCAGTCGGCCTTTCGGGCCTGCACTAACTCGCGATGTAGTATTAAATCACTTCTTTTTGAAAACGCACTTTTTTTCGACCCACAGCCCACCCCCAGGGGATGGACTGTGGGACAGGAACCAATCAATTGTCAAATTAACGCCTTTTCCGACGGATCAGGGCACCCAGTCCGCCGATACCCAGAAGCGCCAGCGCCGCCGGCTCGGGAACGTAAGTTACGCGCAGCGTATCATCTGCGCCGTCGCTATCGGTGTCGTGCCACGATATGACCCAATCGGTCTGATCGTCGGCGTGCAGTCCCAGGCTCTTATCATTGATCTGCCCATAGGTCGTGAGCAGGTCGAAATAGTCGTTCACGTTCACCGTCGCGCCGTCGATTTCCATGTCGAGGATGCTGCCGCTCTTGAAGACGGCGTTGCTGTAGGACGTACCGCCGACTCCACTTCTGCCGACCATTATCTTGCGGATGCCGACGTTACCCGCGCCGTCGTCCTTGATGACGCACTTGAGCGTACCGCCGGATTCCTGGGTCCACTGAGTGCCCACATAGGCGCTAACTCCTCCGGCCTGTACCCACGCCGGCCAACCGACGACCTCGAAGGCGCCGCCGTCGCCGATCTGGAGATAAGCGAGCCGGGTGTCTGCTGTGCCGCTGGAAACAAACTTGCCGGAGGCAGGATCAACGCCGGTGCAATCGCCGATGTAATAGGTGCCGCTCTTCGGATTGACCTTCCCGCCGGTGTGGTTGAACTCGCCGTAAATCTTTATGTTACCGCTGCTGTAGCGCATAAAGCCATTTCCAGTCGCAGATACGTTGAACAACGCGTCGGCGTGGACAACGATGCCCCCGTCCGGTTTCCACCACCCGCTGGTCATGTTGACGGTGGAGCCGGCGTACACGTCCACCTGCCCGCCGGTGGTGAAGGTCGCGTTGGTTCCGTAGCCGTGGCCCCAGACTTCGAGTGTGGCGGTCCCGCCGCCGGAGGTTCCCACCGCCAGCGTGTCGGCAGCAGCGCCGGCGATGGCGCTGTTGCTCTCGCCGACCCTGACGCTGGCGCCGCCGGATATGGTTGCCTGGTCAGCGCTGGTAGGCTCGGCGTCCGGCACCCAGTTGGCGTCGGTGCGCCACTCGTCGCCGCTACCGCCGACCCAGGTCTTAGCCGCTCCCCATGCCGGACATGCGAAGGCTGCCATTGCCAATACTACCAATACAATTGTTGCCTTTCTCACTTTACTACTCCTTCCATAAAAAGTCCCTCGAAATGCCTCCCTGCCTCGTTCCCAAGGGATGAAGCAGGCCCGACGGAACGCCCGCCGGTTCCGGCACTTTCACTTCGCTTCGCTCCGTTCAAGTGCCGGTTTTGCCGGTATGCAATCTGAAATTATTTCCCGTTTTACCTTCTTTCTGAACTTCCTCTTTTTTCAACGTGATCCGAAACGCCTCACGTTTCATGTAGCGGATGGAACATACCACTGATTCAACAATGGGCATTATACCACAAGGGCCTGATATTGCCAATAGACGATACCGCTATTTTGATGGATTATTCAACGGATTTTCGCCGGGAACGAGGTGGTCGATCGGCGGCTTTTATCATCTTTTTGCGATATTGGAGGGGGCTGGCGCCGTTGGCGCGGCTGAAGACCCTGCTGAAGTAGTACGGGTCGTTGATACCGACCATGCGGGCTACTTCGGAGATATTCAGGTCGGTCAGAAGCAGTTCCCTGGCTGCTTCCATGCGGATATTCAGGAGATACTGTATAGGTGTAACCCCGACCTCTTCCTTGAAGAGGTGTCCGAAATAATTGACGCTTAGATGGGCTGATTCGGCGATGTCGTCCATAGTGATGGAGACGTGGTAGTTGGAATGGATGAATTCCCGGACGGCCTGCATCTGGCTGGAAGACCACTTCGTCCCTTTCTTGACCGATTTACCTGTCGTGGGCCCCTCGACCTTGCTCGGGACAGGCGAAGTCGAACGGCGCCGCGCCTTCGTCCGTTTGGAGGGGCGAGACCCGCCACGCGCGAGACCCCTCGACGATGCTCCCCGCGGGCGGCGGGGTGGGATTCCCGCTATGTCGGCGGTGTCGGCACGAAGGCATCGGTACATAAACTCCGCCAGAAAGCACCGACCGATATCAGAAGAATGGGGAGAGGTGGAACGAACCTCTTTCAGCAGACCGGCTGTAAGTCTGTTGAAATGCCGACCCAGAAGCACGTACGGCAGGCTTGCCTCTGTCGCATCGGATTCGACGTCGGTGCGCAAAACCTGTACCTGGACGCCGAAAGGAAAGACCATCAGCCACAGTATCGAAGGTGGCTGATTGGGGTCAAGATCCTTCACCCGCCACCAGTTTTTCTCGATCGCCGCGCAGGGAGTGCCTCTCGGCAGGAGCATTATTCTGCCCGGCGTAAAGACAAACGCTTTTTTGTCGATACAACGAGGCGCTCGCCCAGCCAGTCCGATTATAAGGTCGTCCTCGCGGTGCGGCGGATTATGTGGCCGGTTGCATCTTTTCGATCTGATACAATCGGCGGGGGTAATCTGCTCGGGCAGGATCAGGTTGCTGATGCCGTCGCGCTCAATCCATGGCAGGACGCGATGTTCGATACACTCGTGAATCGCCTCGCGGATATTCTTCATTACCTTATTATACCGCCTTTGCTTACTTTGCGGCGGCGTAGTCCTTCACGGACGGTTCCGGGACGGTCTTGAGCAGCATCTCGATGAGGTTTTCGGGCTTGATGCCTTCGGCGTCGGCGTTGAAGTTGGTGAAGATGCGGTGGCGCATTACCGGCTGGATTACGGCGCGGACGTCCTCGCAGGATACGTTGAACCGCCCGTGCAGAAGGGCACGGCTCTTAGCGCCGAGGATGAGGTACTGCCCGGCCCTTGGCCCTGCGCCCCAGGTGAGGTACTTGCCGACGAACTCCGGCGCGGTCGGGTCGTCCGGGCGCGAGGCCCGTGCGAGGTTGACGGCGTAGTCGGTTACGTGCTGGCTGACGGGTATCTTGCGAACGATCCGCTGGAGGGCGAGGATGTCTTCAGCCGAGAGGACCGGCTCGGGCTTCCCGGCGATGTCCATCGTCGTGGTCTTGACGATCAGGCGCTCCTCGTCCCGGCTGGGATAATCGACAAAGACCATAAACATGAACCGGTCAAGTTGGGCTTCGGGCAGCGGGTAGGTCCCTTCCTGCTCAATTGGGTTCTGGGTGGCGAGGACGAAGAACGGCAGCGACAGATCGTGTCGTGTCCCGGCGGCGGTTACGTGATATTCCTGCATCGCCTGAAGCAGGGCTGCCTGGGTCTTGGGCGGGGTGCGGTTAATCTCGTCGGCAAGGATGATATTGGCGAAGATCGGGCCTTTGACGAACCGGAACTCGCGTTTGCCCGTGGTGCGGTCCTCTTCGATGATCTCCGTGCCGGTAACGTCCGAGGGCATCAGGTCGGGCGTGAACTGGATGCGGTTGAAATCCAGTTTCATCACCTCGGCCAGCGTCGAGACCATCAACGTCTTGGCCAACCCCGGCACGCCCACCAGCAGGCAGTGCCCGCGGGAGAGGATCGCCTGGAGCAGCAGTTCGATGACGTCGTTCTGGCCTATGATGACCTTGTGCAGTTCGGCAAGCAGTTTGGCCTTGGCCTGCCTGAGATTCTCGATAATCCGCACGTCCGCCGGTTGTTTCGATTCGTCAGTCATACCAACCTCCCGAAAAAGCCCGCATTATACCCTGTGCTGTCCCCTTAATTCCGCTCTGCCTGCTTGTATGCCCTCATAAGGCTTCCGATTGCCATGATGTAATTGCCCCTTACCAGCTGCCAGGGGTGGCGGGGATGCTTCGAGATACCCTTTGCCGCCAGGTGGATCGAGTCCTCCACCGGCCAGTTGAGCCGCATTGCGCACATCGTGATGGCCTGGGCAGACTGACCGCACCATGTGACGGTCTTGTCGTCCGGTCTGAAAATCACGCCTCCATCGGCCGTTTGCCTGGCCCTGATGTGATTCAGCGCCTTGTAGGTGGCCTTTTGTATCTTGATCCTGTGCGGATCGCTTTCGGGCATCACCGACAGAAGCGTTACCAGACCTCGCAGGATTATTCCTTGATACGCTATCGCCTGATTGTGGGAGTCGGACCACATCCCTGAGGGAAGTTGCAGGTATATGGAGTTCCAGGCGAAACTGGTGGCCCGGTCGAGGTAGAGTTCGTTTTTCGTAACCTCGTAATTTGCCGCCAGCGCCCAACTGGCGAAGAGATTGAAGTTGGCGTTGCTTGCCATGAGCGGTATGCCTCTTTCGACAGGCACGGTGCAGATGTAATCACAGGCTTTATTCGACGCCTCAAGGTATTTGCGGTCATTGAAGAGTTTGTATCCTTCGATAAAGGCGGCTGAGGGGATGGCGGTTACGTAGAGACTGCCTCCGAAGCCCACTGTGCCCTTTTCCGGATCGCCGACCCAGGCGATGAATTGCCCGTCGGGGCGTTGCTCTTTCAGGAGATACTCAAGCCCCTCCCTGGCCCGCTGCTTGTAGAGTGCCTCGCCGGTAACGTGGTGTGCGTCGATGTAACCGAGCACCCTTCGCGCCGTATCCCGCATCAGCGGGTGATACACCGGCGGTTTGACGGCCTTGCCGTAGCCTTTGCCCCAACTGCCGTCGGCGTTGCGAATCTTCTCGCTTTCCTCGTGGTATCCTTTGAATTGCTCGACGAGTTTTTCGAGCGTCGGATAACGGACGACCTTAAAACCCAGCGGCTGGACGCGATCGTCGGGAACGGCGACCTTGAATTTTCCGGCTCCAGAAAGGTTGTCGGCTTGGGCGCCACAACCCGACAACAGCACTGTAACGCAGAGCGACATAATCATCATCCTGATTGTTGCCATCATCTCTATTTATCCTTTCACGGTTGGCCCGCCCTACCTGCCTGCACAATATCAAACGCAGCGGGCGCAGAAAGGTTACGCTTGCGGGCGGATAAATTCAAACAGTTCGTCGGGCGGATGTGCAACTGAAAACTTTCCATCGTTCGG
>DAOVLS010000061.1 GCA_030631125.1 Planctomycetales bacterium | reverse complement strand
GCTGGTTACGATGACATTGTCGCTTATCGTAACCACATAGGTATCCGGCATAATCGGAGCAGGCCCGGCCGGTGCGGTCGCCGGTGCGGTCGTCGGTACGGTCGCCGGTGCGGTCGCCGGTGCGGTCGCAGGCATACTGGCCGGTGTCTCGGCGCGGGCGACAGACGGTTTCGTCGTAGCGTCCTTGCCCGGTTCGGCACCGCCCGGCAGGGACATCCTGCCGATGAAACTGTCCCGGCCTTCACGGATTACCATGCGGTCGCCGTGGATTATTCGCAGTTCACGGAGTTGTCGCGGCTCCTCGCTCCAGGCTATCCGCAGGCCCCTGCCGGTAATATCGGCCTCTTTGGAAGCGACGCTTACACCGCCGTCGGATTCGATCGTCAGCAGGTCATTGTCGAAACGCACCTCTTTATCGACGAGAATCCTGACCCCATCGTCAGGCCTCTGCTCCAGCGGCGGGCGGTCCGGGTCGGCGTCCCGGCTGCGGTCGATGGTAATCCGGATTTTATCCTCGTCCCTCAACAGCCCGCTGCGGATATTCCATTTACCGGCGGCTTCGTCGGCTGTGATTATCCCGCGCTGGGCCTGGATGATAATTATCTCACCGTCGCGGAGATACCATTGGACCTTCGGGTTCGTCAGATAAAGTTTATCGCCGACCTTTTCTGATTTGTCGGCTGTGTACTTGGCCTGAAGGTTGTGGTGCTTATCGTACTGGTAAATTATCGGCTCGCGCACAGGAGCCACATGGCCTACTCCGGGGATCGACTCCAGTTTGCCGCCGGCGGGTCTGGTGGAGGGATCGGAACGCCGCCACACCGACGAAATATCCTTCTCGCTGACAAGGAAATACAAAATAAAGGCCGACAGTACGACCCCGAACGTCCCGAACAGTATTTTCAGCCTTCTTTTCATCAGTTTTCCTGACGGTATCGTTGCAGGATTGAGTCCCATTGCCCGGTGTGTTTCAGGATATATTCAATGGCCTGTCGGACGGCGCCTTGGCCGCCGGACTTTTCGGTTACGACCGCCGCGATCCGGCGGACCTCTTCGACGGCGTTGGCCGGGGCAATGGCGAAACCGCACCGCCGCATCATAGGCAGGTCCGGAAGGTCGTCGCCCATCACCGCCGTCTGTTCATCAGTCAATTTCAGTTCGGTCAGGACCGATTCGTAGGCCGGTAGTTTGTCCTTCGCGCCCTGGATGACGATCTTCACGCCGAGTTCCGCCGCCCGATGCGCAACGGCGGGGCTTTCCCTGCCGGTGATTATCGCAATCCGCTTGCCGACCCGCTGGAAATATTTCATCCCCGCCCCGTCAAGAACGCAAAAACACTTCGCCTCGCGCCCGTCGGCATCGAGAATAATCCGACCATCCGTCAGGACGCCGTCAACGTCGAGGATCAGTAATTCAATATTATCCGGTGATTTTGACATCTTGTAATTAGTAGCCGATAATCAGTCAGTAGCCGCAGAGCGGCGTCTTTCTTAGCCACGGGCGGCAGCCCGTGGAACAAATCGCGCTACGATTTGGAAGCCCCGTATGGGGCGTCTTAATCGCAACTCGTTACGTCAGACAATCGTAAGGCGCCCCGCTGGGGCTTATGCCCGCGGTGCATCCCTTCAACCCCGGGCTTCCGCCCGGGACTAAGCAAGGCGCCGCTCCGCGGCTTTTGCAAAATCCCGACTACCGACTACTACTTCCCGTTCTGTCCGCTTCCAAGCGCCTTCAATCCCACCAGGTCCTGCACGTCCAGCAGACCTATCGGTTTTCCGTCGGAATCGACCACCGGCAGTTCGTCGATGCGATACTCGTTCATAATGGCCATTGCCTCGCTGGCCAGTTCGCCCGCGGCGATGTGCTTCGGGGCTCGGTGCATCACCTCGCCGGCGGGTGAGTCGAGGAACGCGTCGCCGTCCCGGATAATCCTTCGTCGCAGGTCGCCGTCGGTCAGGATGCCCGTGAGTTTCCCGGCCTCATCGACCAGCAGCACCGCGCCGGCTCGGCGCTTTACCTTCTCTGCGTCGGTAAGGACCCGGCGGACCGTCTGGTTCTCATCGGCGACGGGAAGCCGCTCGCCGCTGCGGAAGGTCATCGCCTCCTCGACCTTCATAAGGCTCCTGCCCAACGCCCCTACCGGATGGAAGGCGGCAAACTCCTCCGGCGAGAAATTCCTCATATCCATCACCGTCAGCGCCAGTGCGTCGCCCAGCGCCAACATGCAACTGGTCGATGCCGACGGCGCCAAACCCAGCGGGCAGGCCTCGTCCACATCGCCGTAGCAAAGGACGATGTCGGCATACTCGGCAAGTGGCGAATCGTCCGTAGCGGTAATCGCCACAAGGTGCGCCCCCCTGGCCTTGAGATGGTCAACCAGGCGGATAATCTCCTCGGTAGTTCCGCTGTGTGAAAGGATGATTACAACGTCGTCTCGGCGGACGCGCCCGAGGTCGCCGTGAAGGGCCTCGACCGGATGCAGGAAAATGCTCGGCGTGCCGGTGGATGCGAGCGTAGCCGATACCTTCTGCGCAACAATGCCCGCCTTTCCGATACCCGTCAGGACAACCGTCCCGCCGCATTGATAGACCGCATCGGCAGCGGCGGCAAAACGCTCGTCTATGCGACCGGCCAGTGCGCCGATGCACTCGGCCTCAGTCGCTATCACCCTTCGGGCGACTTCGAGATTAGGATAAGTATCAGCCATGTTTCGATACAGGAAAAACCACCTGTGGGTGCCATGCCCTCACGCGGAGCGGGTGGGCATGAACTACCACACAAGGTGAGTAACTACATGCTCACTCCCTTCGGGCGAGAGCATGGCACCCTTTAATGAAACCATTATGACTTGCCGATTCAGCGCCGGTCAAGTAATAAGGGAGTCATGAATCCACAGGATTTATATGGAATAGGCCTGATTGCCGTGCCGGTGTTGTTGAGTCTGACCCTGCACGAGTACGGGCATGCGCGGGTGGCGATGGCGTTCGGCGACCATACAGCCCGCTTGCAGGGCAGAGTTACACTCAACCCGCTGGCGCATATATCCCTGCTGGGAACGCTTTGCTTCCTGTTCGGCCCGTTCGGGTGGGCCAAGCCCGTTCCGGTCAACCCCAATAACCTCCACCCCCGTCGAAAGGGCGATATCTGCGTCTCGCTGGCCGGCGTGGGTATGAACCTGCTGCTGCTCGTTCTGGCTGCGGCCGCGCTGAACATTATGGCGGCAGCGGGCGTTTCGGTTGACCCCGACTCCGCTACACCACCGACGCCAATGGGCATTACGGCCTTTATGCTTTCGTTCCTGATGATCATTAATCTGGCATTGACTGCTTTCAACCTGATCCCGCTCTATCCGCTCGACGGGCATCACGTCGTCAGGGAATTGCTGCCTCGCAATAAGCAGAGGCAATTCATGGAATTCCAGGTCCGCTCCGGGCGCATGGTACTGCTGGGACTGCTCGTGATACCATGGCTGATTAGAACAATTACCGGCAGACACATTATCAACCCGATCGGTATATTTCTGAACAGCATAATCTGGCCGACGATAGAACTCCTGCTCGGAACCAAAGCGGAAGTCCTGTTCAATTCTGCCTGGTGGCACTACAGTCAGTACTTGCCCTGGCGGTAGTAGTGTTCACAGATTCTCAAAGGTTCACCGGAAAAACAAAAAAACGGAGACTACAACAATGCGATCTCTTTCTGGCATACAGCCTTCGGGCCGGTTGCACCTTGGAAACTATTTTGGTGCGATCCGGCAGTACCTGAAATTCCAGGATGAGGGAAACGAGTGTTTCTACTTCATCGCCAACTACCACGCGCTGACCACCATCTCCGACAAAAAACAAATGGAGGAAATCACCACGCACGTGGCTGCGGCTTTTCTGGCGTTGGGAATCGACCCGGAAAGAAGCGTCTTTTTCCTCCAGTCCGACGTGCCGCAGGTAACGGAACTGGCATGGGTGCTCAACTGCCTCTGCCCGGTCGGGCTTATGCAAAAGGCACACAGTTACAAAGACAAGATCGCCCGTGGTCTGCCCGCCAATATGGGGCTGCTGGATTATCCCGTCCTCCAGGCTGCCGACATCCTTATCTACGACTCCAATATCGTGCCCGTCGGGCAGGATCAGAAGCAGCACGTTGAGATGACGCGCGACCTGGCGATTAAGTTCAACCTCGCTTTCGGCGAGACCCTCGTAGTGCCGGAGGCGCACATCGTGCCGGAGGTAGCCGTCGTGCCGGGTATCGACGGGCAAAAAATGTCCAAGAGTTACAATAATACCATCGAGATATTCCAGACCGCCAAGGGTACGAAGAAACGATGCGCGCAGATCGTTACAGATTCGACCCCGCTGGAAGAGCCCAAAGACCCGGAAAAATGCAACGTCTTTACATTGCTGAAGTTGCTGGCTGATCCGGCGGAACTCGAAGACATCGAGAAAAAATACCGCGCCGGCGGCTACGGGTACGGGCACGCCAAGGGGCGACTTGCCGAACTGGTTAACGACCTGTTCGCCGAGGCGCGCGAAAAATACATTGAACTGGAAAAGAATCCCGACTTCGTCCGTGACGTTCTCCGCACCGGAAGCCAAAAAGCCCGCGAAGTCGCTGAATCCACGATGACCCGCGTACGAAACGCCTGTGGTATTTTGACGAACAGGAAGAGCGGGTAGCGTTTTGCGAAGCCGCAAGCGTTGATAAGACACAATCACAAAATGTACGGGTAGAATCCTTCTAAAGGGAATAATTCTCAAAGGAACGAATCGACCTTATCAACGCTTGCGGCTTCGCCAAAACCACCAAAAAGGAAAACCCGCGACATGAACCATCAACGACGCCCCGTCGTCATCGCCTACCACCTCATCTGGACCGCCTACGGATGGTGGCTGCCCAACGACCCGCGAGGAAGCACTTCCAACCGAATCGCCTGCGACGTCATCGCGCAACTCGGCGAACTCCATTTCGGACGAAAGAAAGTCCAACCCGCCGGGAGGGTAATCCGTGAGTTTTATCAGCAAGCACAAGATGTCTTAAAATTCGATCTGCTGACGTTCACTCGTGAAGAAATACAGATTGTTGCACAAAGTTTCCAAATCTGTCTAAAAAATCACCGCTACACCTGTTACGCCTGCGCCATCATGCCCGATCACGTTCACGTGCTTTTGCGCAAGCATAAGCACAAGGCTGAAGAAATGACCCACAACCTCCAGGAGCAAAGCCGCCTGGACTTGCAAAAATCGGGCGCCAGACCGGGGCATCCCGTATGGGGCGGGGCGGGCTGGAAGGTTTTCCTCTACCATCCCGACGGGATCAGAAGGACTATTCGATATATCAACGATAACCCCCGGAAAATGCGCCTGCCGCCGCAGGAGTGGGATTTCGTGAAGGAATACGACGGCTGGCCGATGCATAAGAAGAACGGGCAGCGTTTTGCGAAGCCGCAAGCGTAGTTGAAACCAAACCAGAAATTTTCAGACAGGTCAGATTCCGGCTTGCCGCTTCGCAAAACGCCGCCCTGAAAAAACATCTCGTGAATTTACCACTACCCTGCTAATCTGATAATTCTAATGACCGACTACCGCGTAAATCTCGACATATACAACGGACCGATGGACCTTCTGCTGTACCTGATCCGCCGGGACGAACTCGACATCCACGACATCCCCATCACTAAGATCACCGAACAATACTGCGCGTATGTCGATACGCTCAAGATGCTCGACCCGGACATGGTCGGCGAATTCCTGGTCCTGGCGGCGACGCTAATGGAGATTAAGACGCGGATGCTCCTGCCGAGTCCGGAACAGGACGCTGGCGATGAGGATCTGATCGACCCGCGGGCGGAACTGGTCAGGCAACTTCTGGAGTACAAGGCCTTCAAGGACGCCGCCGGCGACCTGCGCGACGCCGCCACAAAGCAGGCGATGCGAGTCCCGCGAAAACCGGTCGAGGCAGAAGCCGAACCGGCCGGAAAAGACCTCGAAGAAATCAATGTCTGGGACCTTATCGAAGCCTTCAACGACCTGATGTCGTCGGTCGGCCAACACCTCACCGAAACCGAGATTATCTACGACGACACACCCATTGAACTGCACGCCGACGACATCCTCGACCGCCTCGGACGCGAAGGTAATATGACCTTCAAGCAAATCTTCGCAGGCAGAACACGCCGGACCGAACTGGTAGGACTGTTCCTTGCCCTTCTGGAACTTGTCCGACGGGGCAGAATCAACATCGAACAGGAAGGACCGTTTGTCGAGATTTACGTTTTTGTAAAATCCAATGACTCCGCGGCAACGGATAAGCAGACAAGCGGTGCGGAGAAAATGTCAGTCGAACCCGGGCCTGAAGCGACCGGACGGTACGTTCCGGACCGCACCGACCCGCTCACAGAGGAAAAGGACGATGACAACGGAACAGAAGTTGCAGAAACTGGGTATTGATCTACCGGCAGCACCGGCGCCGGTGGGGGCATACGTTGCGGCGGTGCGGGTCGGAAATCTGGTCTTCACTGCCGGGCAGTTACCGATGAAAGACGGACAACTTATCGCCACGGGTAAAGTCGCCGCCGAGGCGCCTTTGGAGCAGGCCCAGGCCGCTGCTCGACAGGCGTGCCTGAACGCCCTTTCCGTCGTCCGAGCGGAGATCGGCTCGCTCGATGCCGTTGCGCGTGTCGTCCGACTTAATGTCTTCGTCAACTCGGCCGCAGGCTTCACCGACCAGGCCAAAGTCGCAAACGGCGCCAGCGAACTGCTGGTGGAAATCTTCGGCGAATCGGGCAAACACACACGCTGCGCCATCGGCGCAGCCGAACTACCACTCAACGCGCCCGTGGAACTGGACCTGATTCTGGAAGTTAAGAGCCAAAACCTTCTGATAAATCGACAAGGCGAAGTTATGAGCAACCAGCACGATTGGCCTGAATGGTGGGAATGGGAATTGGAGTTGAGTCTCCATCTGCTCCGTCGAATGATTAAACGTCAGTTCAATGAAGCCGACCTCCGAACAATGCTTACCGATGCTACCGAATATAAACCTGATGTGGAACCGGAACGATGGCTCATTTCGACAAAATGGCATGGAAAACCATGGGAAATTATCGTCGAGCCTGATCAACATCTTCGTCGGCTTGTTATTATCACAGCCTATATGGTAGGATGAATACGATATGACTAGAGATATATATCTTGAAATCACGTACCGGCACGGTAAGGCGCTGGCGGGTTATCTGTATCTCGCCAAATCCGACGACGAGGTGGCGCGGTCGCGAAAAGCAGCGCCGGGACTGGTCGTGGACTATACCGCCGACGACCAGCCTGTAGGAATCGAAATAACATCCCCCTCAACCGTCTCCATTCAGGACATTAACGACCTGCTTACCGAACTCCACCAGCAGACGCTCGGAAAAGAAGAGTTGGCTCCCCTGCTGGCGGGATAAAGCATTTATTTTGCAGGTTGGGTTGCTTGTGTCGTCGGGCGCGTCGTTGCTGCCAAACCGATAATGATCGGTTTGGTTTTCTGGATAGGATTTGTCCCTGCGATCCGGCCTCGGGCGAGATCGAGGCGGTCGGGAATCGTGAACTTCACCGGCCCGGACCTGCCCTTCTCGTCCACGTAAACGCTCAGGGCTGGATAATATACCAGCGTGACGGCCTTCCATTCCGACGACTGGATACGCCGGCGTTCCAACAATCGCTCGACGTTGCCCATCCTTTCCCACCCGCCGTAGCGATAGCGGAAATACCACAATTCCATCCGCCAGATAACCTCGTCGCCGCGCTGGGCGTGAAACTCCCTGACGCGCATCGTCTCGGCCAGCATCGTCGCACGAAGTCCCGTACCCTTGATATACAAAACCCGACGAACGTCGCAGAAATCCTTCAGGTCTTTGACATATTTGATTAGTTCGTCGGCGTCTTTTTTAGTGAATTCGCGCTTCTGCTCCGCCGGAAGTTTGAGTTGTTTTCGCCGAATGGCCGCCAGTCGCAGCATCCTCGCCTCGTGCCAGGAAAGGTCTATCCCCTCGATACGTTCGGAATCTTTCGTAACAATTCCGATGTCGTAAGTCGCATCGCCAGGCAAGTTCCTGAAGCGAAAATCGCCGGTTTTTTTATCGAACCGGCTGGGCTTGTATTTTTTTCCGGTTACCCGGCTGACGGCGTAGAGTTTTTCTACTTTATCCGCCGGTTTAATCCGCCCGGTAACGTCGCCACGCGCAGGCCTGGACGCCACCGGCGGGTCCTCGCGGATATCAATCGCCGAAACAACCGCAACGGTCAGCAATATTGTCAACGTCGCACGAACCATCTCTTATTTGAACGTAACAGACGTGGAAAAGTTGCGAAAGCCAAAAACGGTATAAAAAATTCGTGTAATCTGTGCTTGCCACGCCGACTTGTCTCGGCGAAGCGAAGACGGAAGCGGAGCGAAGACGGAAGCCTGGCGAAAGCGGGTAATCCGTGGACTTATTCTGTTTCTTTTTTTGTATTCGTGAAATTCGTGCAATTCGTGGACTATTTCGCTGCGAGGTTTTCGATTCGTCGGCAGCGTTGGCCTATTTTGAATTCGTCGGCCTGGCCGAGAACGATCTGCCCTTGACTGTATCGCGGGTGGATCCGGCGGATTTGCACGTGTCCGATGGTTTTTCCAGGCTGGTGACCGAGGCAATCGCCCGTGTCGGGATCGACAACAGGCGAGCCGATCTCGAAGACTTCGTATATGTCGCCGGTACGCAGGCCGCGGTCGCGTCCGCCGTTGATGATGACGGTTCCGTCGTCCCGGATGAGCGCGATCTTCGGCAACCACGGTTGGGCTGCAACGGCGTTGGTTATACGCTTTACGGCCTTGCCGATTACCCTGGTTGTAACCTTTCCGAGCGGTGTCCGGTAGAAAACGCTGCCCCCCATCGCGACGTCCTTATAAGCGGCCTTGACCGTTACATCCGACGCGCGGACCGATTCGGAGATACTCTCGCTGGAAACTATCTCGCCGCTCTCGACATCGACCACGTACAGCGTCATTCCCATCACCGCACGATTCGACCCGCCGAAGACGTCCAGATTCCCCAGCCCCAGAAAACCGCGACTGGTCGAGACGTGCCCGAAATCCGTTATCGTGCCCTTGATGAGGTACTGGACGTTTTTAATCCGGCCTAGGGCGGCGCGTCTTTGCTGTCTCGTTACGCCGCTGTGCTGGAGCCGAAGTTCGCCGAGGATTGAATCCAGTTCAGGGCGCTCGACAACGTGGTATCGCCCGGTAGCGACGAGGCGGTCAACGAGAATGTCCCTCATCCCGTCGCCGATGTCCCAGTTCAGTGGGAACGGCGCGCGGTTATCGAATTTCATCACCGCTATCGTCGGCTTGACGAAATCGGCTGGGTTCCCGCCGAAAAGACCGCCTTCGCAACCGGCACAAAACACCACCGCAACGGCTGACAAAAGCAGAATGAGCCTTCTCATTTTCATTATCCCGTTCCCTTTGGAGCATTTATAGGTATCGGCTGAAAAGGAATGAAAGGTTTAGAAAGGTCGGCTGGACCGAGGGTGGGAGACCGCGATGTGAACTTTATGGATTACTCTGTTAGTACTACAACGCTACTTATTCCGGTCGCTCAAAAGTTCTGTTCAGGCCCGAAGGGCCGACGGACAGCAGCCGGGGGCAAAAGCCCCCGGTTTTCGGCAGCACAACCGGCCCAGCCCCAAAGGGGCGTCGGAAAATGCCATTTCCCGGGGGCTGACGCCCCCGGCTACTGTCCGTCGGCCCTTCGGGCCTGATACAAGTAGCGTTGTAGTATTAGAGATGCTCCTGGAAATCATTTCCCGCTTGAATAATCCCTTTATCACACAACACCATTGCCAGGTTCAGGAAGCGGCTGAGGTGCGCCAGGTTGCCACGGTCAACGGCATACGGCTTTTCCGGGTAGATTTTGAACCGGCCCTCCGAGCCGGGATGAATGGTGTTTATGTGCTCGCAGATAAGGTTGCTCTCGTCTGTGTATTGTGTGATCAGGTTTATCTGCTCTTCGGCAAGGTCTTCTCTACCGTCCCACATCAGCATTTGTGCTATGGCGGGAGACACACCTATCCAGGGGCTTGCGCCGCTGTACTTCGTATGGAAGGAATACTTGCCTTCCAGCAGGTCT
>DAOVLS010000461.1 GCA_030631125.1 Planctomycetales bacterium | reverse complement strand
TCGGCGGCTTGCTCGGGTCGGCCTTGCCCAGCATCAGGTCGCGCCGATACTTCAGCCAGGCGTCGCGCTCCACGTCGGTGAAGATTCGCAGCACCTTGCCCCGCCGGCCTTTTCGCGGATCGTC
Source organism: Planctomycetales bacterium (assembly GCA_030631125.1). Next base: position 1,636 of record DAOVLS010000461.1, on the reverse strand, counting down.
AACGAGGAAGGTCGTTACGTTATCAGGCCCCATCTTCCATCCGGTCTTTCCGCTCTCGAAGTCGCCGTTGACGTTAAGCGGCCTGGCGAATTTCTTCGGTTCGGTCTCGTCGCCGTATTCGGGCGGTTTCCATTCGGCCTTGCCACGGATGGCCTCGATTATCTGCTTCGCAACGACGCCTCTGGCTCGCTCGGTGTGGTCGGAGAAGGCTTTCGTCCAGGCGACGGGCTTAGGGCCGGAGATATCGACGCAGCGGATTTCAGCCCGGACGGCTGGGCCTAGTTTCTGCACGCTGCCGAAGACGGCCACATGCGCGGCGAACTTATCTTTCAGCAGTGCGATGATTTCCTTGTCTGCGGTTTTCAGCGAGATGCCGGCTTCGGGCGCCATATCGGCGATGGTGAAGCGGTCGATTACCTTGCAGTCTTTGTGCCGCCGCAGGCGCAGGCGGACCGAGTCGGCCAGTTGCTTGCCGTAGTCGCCCTTCTTCCCCGCTTCAGCCGCAGGGCACGCGAAGTCGAACACCACGACGTGCCTGGCCTGCGGGACCTTGTTTGCATCCCGCCTGCCGGAAGGCAGGTCGGCGGCCGTTAAGGCCAGCGCCAGCAGCAGGGTCGTTGCAGTCATTGTTACTTGCCCAGTTGGTCTGACAGTTTTTGATCTTTGGCGAGCGTCTTTTTTGCCTGTACGGATTTGAACTCGGCGAGTTTTCCGGCCAGTGCGGCGTCGGAAACGGCGAGGATTTCGGCGGCCAGGACGGCTGCGTTGACCGCGCCGGGGATGCCTATACCGGTGCATCCGACGGGCACTCCCGGCGGCATCTGCACGGTGGATAGAAGCGCGTCGATACCCGCCAGCGGACCCGATGCAATCGCTACGCCGATAACCGGAAGCGTCGTGCGAGCCGCGATTGAACCTGCAAGGGCCGCGCTCATACCGGCGGCTGCGATGATTACCTTGACGCCGCGTTCGGCGGCGGCGGTAGCAAATTCATCCACAGCCTCCGGCGTCCGGTGTGCGCTGAGGACGCGAACCTCCGGGGCGATTCCAAAACTGTGCAACTGCTCGATACAGCGGCTCATTACCTCGTAATCGCTGTCGGAACCCATCACCACGGCTACTTGCGGGGCTGTTTTGTTCATACTTTTCTTCCCGTTCCGTTTGAATCCGTCCGTCTCGTTTATTTCCGGTAAATTCGCTTCGCTCATCTGCCGGCTTTATTGCATGTGTTCAGTATGCCCGAATTTGAACTATGCGCCAAGTTTCAACAAGTACTTCACCGCAGAGCACGCAGAGAAAAAATTATTGTTCGGTCCGGCTGTTTTTAAATTCTCTGCGATCTCTGCGATCTCTGCGGTTCATTTTGTTACGGTCTCTTAGAATCGAAACGCCACCTTGACGCTTTCGTGTCGGGCCTTGTGCATTGCTACGGACAGCGCCTCTTTGTAATCGGCCAACGGGAATGTATGCGTCAGCAGGGCCGATACGCCAGGCCCGCCGGCGAGCATCAGTTCGTGGACCAGTTGATAGGTCTGGACACGCCTGCCGTTGAAGTTCTCCACGCTTCGCCCGTAAGCACCGATAACCGTAAGTTCGCGGAACCACAATGCCGTCATGTCCGTTCCGCGTCCGTGCC
>DAOVLS010000206.1 GCA_030631125.1 Planctomycetales bacterium | reverse complement strand
ATCTGGGAACTGGCCCGCTGCCTCGGCGCGGCCGTCGGCGGATCGCGTGCGGCCGTGGACCTAGGCTTCGTCGATGACGACCACCAGGTCGGCCAGACCGGCACGACCGTTCGACCGGCCCTTTACATTGCCTGCGGAATCAGCGGGGCAGTCCAGCACCGCGCGGGAATGGCTGAATCGGCAAAAATCGTCGCAATAAACACAGACAAGGACGCTCCGATCTTCGGCGTCGCACACTACGGCATCGTCGGCGACCTGAACGAGGTACTCCCGAAAATGATCAAGGCCATCCGCACGGGAGCAGGGGCGAAAGGATAAAGAAAAGATTAGCAGGGATGCACGGGATGCACGGGATAAGAAATGAATTGGAAAAAAGAAAAACACCTGTTTGAATTTTGAAAATATGTTTTATCCCCTGTATCCCCTGCATCCCTGCTAAATTTTTAGGAAACACGAAATGGCGAATTTCTTTACCGACAACGACGATATTCTGTTTTGTTTTGACCACATGGACCTGGCGCGTCTGGCGGGACTGGCCGAGGAAGATTTCAAGTATCACGCCGAGGTTGAGCATGCACCGGCTGATGCCGCCGACGCCATTGACAACTACCGGCGGATACTGACGATGCTGGGCGAACTGGCAGGCGATCGCATTGCCCCGACGGCTGAAGATACCGACCGCATCGGTAACACGCTAAACGAAGACGGCTCGGTTACTTATGCACCGGGCATCTCCGAAGCCATTAAACTGCTCGGCCAGGCCGATTTGATGGGCTTTACGCTGCCTTATCGCTTCGGCGGGCTGAATTGCCCGAACCTTGTCTATACGATGAGCAACGAGATCGTCAGCCGGGCCGACGCGTCGCTGATGAATATCTACGGCCTCCAGGGTATCGCTGAGACAATCAACGCCTTCGCGTCCGAAGAAATCAAACAGGAGTACCTGCCCCGAATGTCCAGCGGCGAATGGACCGGAGCGATGGTCCTTACCGAGCCGGACGCCGGAAGCGACCTCCAGGCGGTCAAGTGTGCCGCACACGTCTATCAGGATGACGAAGGCAACTGGTTCGTCCACGGCGTCAAGCGGTTTATCACAAACGGATGCGGCGAGGTGCTGCTGGTGCTGGCGCGGTCCGAGCCGGAAATATCCGACGGGCGAGGTTTGAGCCTGTTGCTGGTCGAGCGAGGCCAAGGCGTCAAAATCCGCCGGCTTGAAGACAAACTCGGTATCCACGGTTCGCCGACCTGCGAGATTGTCTTCGACCATGCACCGGCCAAACTTATCGGCGACCGACAGCGCGGGCTGATTACCTATGTGATGAGCCTGATGAACGGCGCGCGGATCGGAATAGCCGCCCAGTCTATCGGAATCGCCGAGGCCGCTTTCCGCGTCGCGCGAGATTACGGCCATAGCCGGAGGCAATTCGGTACGGAGATTGAGAATTTCCCGGCATTGCGCGAGCTGATTTCCGATATGCAGATTGACATCCAGGCTGCCCGCGCGTTGACCTATTTCGCATGTTTCTGCGTCGATATCGAGATAGGCGCGCTGAAGAAACTCCATTTCGGCGACGTTCAGGACAAGGACGAAAAGAAGTCCCTGAAGGCTCAATCCCGCAAGTACAAGCGATACAACGCGATGCTGACGCCGATGAGCAAGTATTACGCTTCGGAAATGTCCATGCGGGTTACCAACGGGTCTGTCGCTGTTCTTGGCGGGTCGGGCTTTATGAGGGACTATCCCGTCGAGCGGCACCTCCGCGACAGCAGGATCACCACTATTTACGAAGGCACCAGCCAGTTGCAGGTCCTGGCGGCAGTCCGTGGCGTTTCCAGCGGTTCAGCCGACACCGTAATCGAAATGCTGCTTGATAAGCCCGATTGGCCTACGGAGTTGAAACCTTACATTGAGCAAATCCAGGCAGGCAAGGCCCTGCTCGCCGAAGCTGTCGAGTTCGTCAAGGCCCAGCCCGGTACCGAGTACATGGACCTGATGGGCCGGCGACTGGTGGATATGTCCATCTTCCTGATCGTCGCAGCCGTCTTTGCCGACCAGGCCGCCGCAAGTGAAATCAAAAAGGCAGTCCTTCACCGCTGGCTTGCGACAAAGATGCCCGAACTCCGCATGGACCACGAATTCATCAAGTCCGGCGAACGCACGCCCATGACCGACTTCGAAGCTCTCGCCGGACCGGTGCCGGTGGTGGAGTAAGGAAAAATAAGTTAGCGATCCCTATTCTCCGGAATAGTGACATGAAGAAGTTCCCAATAAGGTTGCGCTGGATTATCCTGGCGGCGTTAATCGCTCTTGTCGCTGTCGGCTATCACCTGAATCCGCCTCATGGCGCGGAAGCGGAATTTGAAAGCTCCAGACTGCCTCTACTGCTACTGGTGCTTGTCGTCATTTTCGTAGTCGGCACGATTATTGAAGATATCACAACCAAGAAGCCGCCCAAAGAATAGCGTTCCGTCCCCAAATTTCCAAAACAAATAGATGGACGAAGACCTGATCAAACTGGACGAAGCAATTCGCGCTGAGGCTGACGGCATGCTCGACAGCCAAGGCCTGCGGAAACTGCTGGGCGAGTACGGCAAGGTCCACATTGCGGGAAGTTACGCTCTGAGGCTGATGGTCTGGCGCGATCTGGACATCTACCTGGAAGCAGACGACCTGTCCCTGTCGGCCTTCTTCGACCTGGGCGGGAAAATCGCTGCAAGTCTGGAGCCGGTGTGGATGTCGTTTCGCAATCACCGTCTCCAGCCGCTTCCAACAGGCCTGCAAAGCCTCTACTGGGGCGTCCGGCTGGGGGATATCCACCAGGGCGCGTGGAAGATCGACATTCACGCGATGGACTCATGGACCTGCACACAGCAATTGGCCGGCAGCATGCAACTGGTAGCCCGGCTGAACGAGCAAAGCCGACTCCGCATACTCGACATCAAGTCGCAGTGCTGGCAACTCCCGCAGTTCCGCAAGGAATTTACCAGTATGGACATTTACGAGGCGGTGCTGGACCACGGCGTAACAGACATGACCGGCTTTCGCAAGCACATGGCCGAGCGCGGCGTCGCCATCCAATAGCCTTACAGTTTAGGCCGACCGGCCCCATGCCGGCGGTGGGTTAGCGACACTTCTATCGCCCGCGATAGGTGCAGGCGGAATTTTCGGACTCGGCTACGGTGATAGCCGATAGTTCCGGCATGGCCGGCGCGATGCGGTCCCAGAACCACTTGGCGAGCATCTCGCTGGTGGGATTGTCCAGACCTTCGATTTCGTTCAGCGTGGTGTGGTCCAGTTGATTTATCAGCGGCCCGACGAGTTCGTTTATCTTCCCGAAATCCATAACCCAGCCGGTTTTTTCGTCCACTTCGCCGGCGACGGTTACTGTAACGCGGTACCCGTGCCCATGCATCGCGGCACACTTGTGCCCGGCCGGGACGTTCGGCAGGCGATGGGCGGCGTCAAATCGAAATGTCTTACTCAATTCGGCTTGCATGGATTTATGGATACACATTATTTTCGATAAAGAGATTAGCAGGGATGCAGGGGATACACGGGATAAGAATTAAATAAAAAAGACAAAAAGTTTTTATCCCCTGTATCCCCTGCATCCCTGCTAATGTTTTTTCTCCCGTGTATCACACGCCTCGCTCGGCCTCAGGCCAGATGATTTTATGCAGTTGCAGCCCAAGCCGCACCTGTAGTCCGTCGGCGAGTATCCACTCGGCCAGTTCGGCCGGTTCCAGTAATCCGGCGGCCGGGGTTACGAATACCGCACACCGCAAGGTCAAGTCGCACCTTTCGATAAGTTCGCGGGCGAAATCGTAATCGCCCCGGTCGGCAAGGATGAATTTTATCTCATCTGTCTTTCGCAGGCAATCGAGATTGGCCCGGCGGAACGAATCGGCCTGCCCGGAGCCGGGGCATTTAATGTCCATACAGCGCACCACGCGCGGGTCAAGCCCGCTGATGTCCAGTGAGCCGTTGGTTTCAAGGAGCACTTCGTAAGCCGCGTCGCAGAGTCGGCCAAGCAGTTCAGGCGTATCGGTCTGCAAGAGCGGTTCGCCGCCTGTAACGAGCATCAGGCGCCCGCCGAGGCGCTCGACCTCGGCGGCGACCTCATCGACGGCCATTTCCCGCCCCTCGTCGTAGGCGTAGGTAGTGTCGCACCAGGAGCAGCGCAGGTTGCATCCGGTCAGGCGGACGATCGTGCAGGGCAAGCCTGCGCGGGTTCCCTCGCCTGCAATCGTGCGGTAAATCTCGTTGATAACTAGAGAAGGCATCCGGTGATATTGTACTTGCCGATTCCGCCGAGGGCATCGAGGAATGTTTTCAGGTCGTCGTCGCTGCCGCCGCGGTTGCGAAACCTTTGACAGAACCGCCTGACCTGTTTTGGCATGAACCATTTCATCGGCCGGCGGGTTCGGCGCATCCTTGCCAGGTCGAGTATGCCGACGGTATCGCCGTTGATAATGAAGTGTTTGGGCGCCATATCAGGCCAGGCCAGACCGGCCCGGCAGAGTTTTGCGGCGACTGCGCCGGCTGTCCGCATTACAGCTTTGCGGCGGTTGGCGGGCGGGTCGGCGGAGAGAAATTCGTACATCGGCGCGCCCGGTAACTCCGTCATTACAATCGCCGCCTGCCACGGCAGAGAAGCCCGATGACGCCGGCCCCAGGCAATGACCTCCGGCGCGGCAATCCCCAAATCAGCGACAAGACCCAGAGCGTACATTTCATTAATACACGGCGGCATGGGCCTGCGAAGATACGACAGGTCCGTAAAGATGTCCTTGACGCTCGTGTAGGTGTCGCGCTTGAGGAAGACAACCTCGCCGCCGGCAAGTTCGATACGATAAGTCTGTCCCCTCGTATGCCACGAGACGCATCGGCCCTGCGAACTGGCCATCATCGCATCGAAGGTATCAAGCCCGGCGGCGGCGAGAGCGTCTTTCCATTGCTCGTTGATGTCCTGTTCAGCAGGCATCGTATCCTTTTGTAGTGGTAATTGGTAATTGGTAATTCGTAATTAGTAAAAAAATCCTCGACGCTCTGTTACCAATTACGAATTATACCGCGCACGAAAAGTTTATGCGCTCGCGTATAGTACGCCTTGACCTTCATATGGGTTTCTGCGATTGCTCAAGAGGCTCGATTATTACAATCGATCATCTCGGCAGTCTAACATGGGGCGCATTAACTTATCGTGTTTGGTATT
>DAOVLS010000307.1 GCA_030631125.1 Planctomycetales bacterium | reverse complement strand
CACGCACCACCGACACCGGCACGATTAATACCATCCAGTATGAACCGATCGGTATCATCCTCAATGTTACTCCGCACATCAACCCGGACGGATTCATTAAAATGGAAATCAACCCGGAAATCTCGTCGCTGAGCACTTCTTCGGTTCAGATAAGCGAGAACGTCAACGCGATCATCGTCAATAACAGGTCCGCCAACACCACCGTTACGGTCCAGGACGGGCACACAATCGTCATCGGCGGGCTGATTACCAGCAGAAACGAAAAACGCGAGGAAAAGATACCGCTGCTCGGCGATATCCCAATCCTCGGACACCTGTTCAAGAACACCCGCCACATCAAGGAAAAGACCGAATTGCTGATTATCATGACCCCACGCATACTGCGAACGCCCTCAGAGGCCGACGTACTGACAGGCCAGATGAGCAGAAGGCTCCCCGCGAAAACTATCCAAACGGATGAATCCTTCGGCGGGCTGCTGAACCCTCTGCGAGATTTTTCGCCCGCGGAGATCAAGCGGATTAAAGATGCTGCGATTATGAGGCGGTTTCGCAATGAACCGGTCATTATTCCAATGACCCCCACCGACGAAAAGAAAGATAAACCACAGAAAAATTGGACAAACGGGAAAGATATATGATCCGCCGAAGGATAATGTTGATAATAGCGGTCGCATCACTTGCCGGGTGCAATACCAACGGGCCGCAGAAGGTATCAGCCACTCCCCCGTCGCCGATGGACGAAATCGACAGGATATTCCTCCAGACCTCACCGAACGCCGTCAACTGGGACGGTAAGCCCGGTCCGGATGGGCTGGAGGTGTGCGTTCATATGTTTCGACTTTCCCAAGCGCTGCCCGTAACCGTCCGTGGGACACTCCGGTTCACTATCTACGAAGGCGTTATCAGCGAGAAGGATTTGGCATCGGCCAGACCGTTCCGCTCGTGGCAGTTCGACGGTGAGAAACTCAAGTTGCACCGGGTACGCCTGATGATGGGATGGGGATACGCGATGAGGCTGGGGTGGGGGCGGAACATGCCGACCACCTCTTCGGTAACGCTTGCAGTCGAATACCTCCCGCAAAAAGGCGACTCCGTACACACAAACCCCATTGCCATACCAATCGGACCAAGATAAGAAAACAAACTTCCGAGGGGGTTCTGCGCCTATTACCGGTTCCGTTCGAGGTAGCAAATAACCTTCCGGTCCATTGTGTTTGCGTTGAGTTTGACGGTAACGCCGTCGTCGAGGTCGGCAGTGTCGATGACGCGAACGACGTCGCCCCACTTTGCGGCGTCACCGGGCAGAAGATCAGCCAGGCGGTTCGGAGCGTTTTTGAAAAACGACTCGTTCAGGAAATTCCCGTCCCTGCCTGGAAACATCGCCATATAAAGCATGTCCATCTCCACCATTTCATTGAAAAGGTGCGTTCCCAGCGACACCTCCGGCACAAGTCCCTCCCGCATGGCCACTATTTCACAGAGAACCGAGACGCTGCTGATGTCGGAGAAGTTCACCGGTACGCCGAGCGACGGCGAACTCGTACCCCACCGCCCCGGCCCAAGCAGCATTACGGTTTCGGGTTTGTTCCGACCGTCTTCGGTAACGTGCGTAATCCGTCCCAGCAGGCGAGCGATGCGATGTCTCTGATCAACCGGCAGATTCCCATAAGCGGACGGAACGACATAAATTATCCGGTTCACTTCGGCTTCCCGGCTTCGACCGATAACCGCCCCGCTGGCTTCGAGCAGGAGGTCCCGGGACGCTATTTCGTCCGGCGGTTCCGAAACAGCCCCCCCGCCCTTGCACTGGAAAGGTCTGCACTGCAACAGGTTAATCTTGTAGCGCCCTTCGTCAAAAAAATTGGCTGTGAATTCGACGTCCACCGGGTAATCGTATGCCGATTGCAACGTACTCAGTATTTCGCGCATATCGCCGACCAGCGGCGTCTGACGCAGCAGTTTCTCAAAGGTCAGGACATACGGGAAGAAGTCTTTGATCCCGCTGTCGGCGGCCCGGCGGGCAAGTTCCTCGTTTCGTGAAGCAAAAAGGTCTATCGGAAGATCGGAACCGGCCTTGGCGACACCGGGGAAACTGCGGGACAACAATCGGCTGGCTTCTAAGTCCAGGACATCGACTTTTTTTTGCGTGTACTGACTGACCTCGTCGAAGTTTGATTCGGGTCTTCTTTCAGGTTCGTTCAGGGCTACTACCCTTGTATAGTCGTCGTCGTGGCGGTCCACCGCCCGCGTACCAAGTCCGAATACCAACCTCACGACACCCGCAGACGAGTCGATACTGTCGCTCCAGACGTAAGGGTTGAACGAAAGCCCAACGCCGGCAATCTGCGGATAGAAAAACTCGTTATGCGCCGCACCGGAAACCCGCTGGACCAAAACGGCCATCTGTTCATCGCTGTCGAGAAGCCCGCGCTGGGCGCGGTAGGTCAAAGCCCCTTCGCTCATCGTGCTGGCATAAACGGCGCGAACGGCAGAGAGGAAATTCTCCAGCCTCAGGTCCCTGGAACCCTGATTGACGCAGAAGACGCTCTCATACTTTCCCGCGAAGGCGTTTCCGAAGTTGTCTTCCAGCAGGCTGCTGGAGCGAACGATAATCGGCGATTGCCCGAAGTAATCCAGCAGATCGGCGAACTGCTTTATGATGTAATCCGGAAACGTGCCCTTGAGCATCTGCCGGCGGGCGTCGTCGGCTCCGTCAAGGAACGTTTCAGGGTCCTTCTGCCTCTGCTTAATCCACCAAAGCCCGTTCTGGACGAGGTAGGTGTAGAACACGTCCGAACCGATGAAGAAACTGTCGTGCGGCTCGATAATTTCAGTCCATCGCGGGTCGGCTTTTTTCAGAATCGCTCGCGCCAGGAGCATACCGACCGTCTTTCCGCCGATAAGTCCGGTTCCGATCATTCGCCGGCGGACCGCGAGAATGTCCGAGAGTCTCATATATTTCGAGGTAAGGTCGAGTATTCGCCCATCCCGTGCGATTGCCATTCGCAGCAGTCGGCCTGTGAAGGCGTCCACGTCTTCGCCCGGTTCGGCGCCACGGTCAAGTTTGTCCTGTAACTGCTCGGCCCAGGCGAACGTGCTGCTCCAGAAACCCAGTTGGTAACTGGCGCTGTCGAGTCGGCTCCACGGAACGGCTGCGAGGACTTCGGTAATGGTAACGCTCTGCGTTACGGGAAGGAATTCATCGCCGTCCCAGACGTGCAGCATGTACATCCGTGGCGAGTGGCGGTGCTGGACCTTGAGCGGATGGACGTAAAGCAGACCTTTATGTCGATAAACGTCCACCAGTATCTGCGTAGTGGTCGTTATCGGCGTGGTGGCGTGAAACGAGTGGCGGTTCCTGATTACCGCGAAGTAGGCAATTGCCCCGTGGTCGTGCAGGTACGGACAAGTCAGCATGAAGAAGTTTCCCAGCATCCGGTCGCTGCACCAGTCGGCGGCAAGGTCCGAGAGGCAATCGAACAGGTAATACCCGCCGGCTCCGACACTTTTGATGACATTGTGTATCTCCGTGATGAAGTGCTCGAACCCGTCTTCCGGGTGAAGGTGGTGTATTTCCACGTCGCTGAATTCATCGACCAGGGGGTTATGTTTCGCGAAGCGAAAATAGATAATCCTCTGCCCGCTGCTGACGGCATTGCGGCAGTAGGGTTCGACGAAAGGCTGATAATCCGCGACGGAATCCACCTGCCAGACAATACCGTCGCCGCTCATCAGCCCCTTCAGCAGCCGGTCCAGACCGACAAGCCCCGTGCTCAATTGCGATTCAATTTGGGCCATAAAAAGATAATACTCCATCCGAACGCGTAACTTGTAAAATACTTTTCTTGTAACGGCAGCGGGAGGTTATGGCGTTTGGAAGCACCTTCTGGAAATTGTGCGGATGGGGCTTGTGTGAGGGACAAAAGCGGTTATACTGCCGCGCTTTGCCGTTTGCCGACCTACCTGCCGGCAGGAAGGCAAGAGTCAGATATTTTGGCAAGGAGTACCGAAAATGGCAGATAAATTTGTTGACAGCATCATGGAGACGGTCGAGGCCCGTAACGGCGGGGATGTGGAGTTTCACCAGGCGGTGCAGGAGGTGGTCGAGTCCATCGCGCCGGT
>DAOVLS010000443.1 GCA_030631125.1 Planctomycetales bacterium | reverse complement strand
GTTTGATTCCCTTATTGGGATACAGCGGCGGCTTCTGCTCGGCCGACTCGACCGTGAATACCGCACCGGCAGGCGAAAGTATTTGTGCCGTCATCTTCTTATCGCCAATGGTCAGGACTGCTCGGCCTTTTTTGTCGGTGGCAATCTTCGCATCCGTCGTCATTCCCCAGGCCACCTCGCAGGGCTTTGTAATCACGAACTCGTCCTGGATTAGAACGGCCTTGCGATTCCCGACGATCGCCATGCCGCGAGTTACCTTTTTGGCGAAGGCCTTGTAGGTCGATGTCAGGTCAAGAATGGCAAAGCTATTCGACGGCGTGCTTTTGAATTTCGTAATCTTCGTCTCGGCGTGTACGTCCTGGTTTTTACCACCAAGGACAGGGACGTTGTGGGCAAAGGAACTGATGCGGTAGTAGGTCCATCGTTTTGCCTTCGGTCCCTTGTTCCAGTAGCCGGGGAGGTTGTAGTTTTCCCTTCCCAGGTCGCGCGCCCATCGGACGCCGAGCGCGTCGATCACGAATGTTCCCAAGTCCAGATGGCCATGATTGACCTGGTTGAACCCGGCTTTGACGCCGACGAACAGAGCGTTCGGATCATTCCATGCGCTTCGGAAGACAGCCACTTCGACAGGTCCACGGAAATACTTGTCTAGGCTCGGCTTGGGCGCTTTTGCCGGCGGGACGTACCAGATAAAGTCCAGCGGAGCGGCATTGCGTTTTGTGAGCATTTCGCGCTCGGTATTGGCGAGGAAGGGCTTGTTGAATTTTCGCGCCAGCCAGAAGAGACATGGAATGTTTTCCCTGCTGCTACCGATGTTGGTGCCGACATCGGCGAAATTGAAATACAAGCCTGTCGAACCGGTTATATAGATTGGGAACAGACCGGTCTGCGACAAACCCTTCATCTTCGAGAGTCCGAAGTCCGTCCCCAAGGCTGTGTCCAGCGCCGCCAGACCATAGACCATGTGACTGGTGGCGTAGTTCCAATATCCCGGTCCTTCAGGCCAGGCGCCGTCGGGGGCGTAAGTCGCCAAGGCGCGGGGCAGAAACTCCACCGCCTTTGGGATAATCCTCCGGGCGTATTTCGGGTCGGTCTCCGCGATGGCCAACGCGCCGATGATCAGCCCGCTGTTGCAGGCCTGGTTCCAGTTGTGATACGTCGTTACCTGCCACGTGCCCTTCTTATGGAGCGTCAGTCCTGGTTTCAGGCCGTTGTTGATGAGGGCGGTCCTGATCTTGGCGCGCGATTCGGCGTCGAGATAGTGATACAGCCAATCGTACCCGACGCCGACGGCATGGGACATCTTGGCAGTGTCGAGAAAATGTGGCGGGTTCCAGTCTTTGAACGCACAGACCGTCAGGAGGTTCTCCTTGGCCTTGGCGGCGTACTTCTCCTTTCCCGTCAGGCGCCAGGCCAGACCGAGGGCATAGACGCGGCTGGCGCACGCCCTGCTGACCAAAAGGAGGCGAACGCCGTCCGAGACGTGATACTTCAGAGGCGCCGCGGTGCAGTACTCGTCGGCCTGCTTCAGCACGTCCTTGTAACACTTCTTCAGCAGCGGATCCCGCTTCATCAACTCTTTCAACTCAACCAGACGCTTGTCTGTCAGTATCAGCCGGGGGTGGGCCTTGTTGAGCGTCTTCAGCACCGTTTCTGCTGTCGGAGGTTTTACGGGATTCTCGGCAAGGATTTGATTGGCTACGAGCAGCATAACGGACACCTTTATCAGCAATATTTTCTTCGGCATGTTGCACCTCTGATAGTTTGTCTTTTCTGTTTGCGTGAATTTTATCACTCGCAGGGGGGAAACGTAGGAAACATAGAGGAAACATAGGGACGCTACCCATGTTTCGGGAGAAGCGCGTAAAAACACCCTTGTTTCCCTTGTGAACGAAAACGTTGCAGGCATTATAGACCTTATACATCAGGACGCCCTTTTCGCATAGCCCTTTTTCCCCGTAACAGAGCACCTTTGGCGTGATTATGGCTTTGATCGATTTTCGGCTTTCGCCAGTTTTTCCCGCAGCGTTTTGCGGTCAATTTGCAGCACTTTGGCGGCCTTGGTCTTGTTGCCGCCCACGCTTGCAAGAACGCTGCGTATGTACTCGGCCTCGGTTTCGGCCAGCGAGCGGGTCAGGTCCGCTCCGCCGACAGCGGAGAATCTGAACGGCACCGGCAGGTCCGGTACCTCGATATAGTCGCTTTCCGTCATGACGACAAGGCGATGGATGACGTTTTCCAGTTCCCGCACGTTGCCGGGCCAGCGGTAGCCGGTTTTCAGGACGCCCAACGCCTCATCTGAGAAGCGCAGCGGCGGCCTGGCCGATTCCTTCGCGTACTTGGCGGCAAAATGGCGGATCAGCAGCAGGATGTCGTCCCCG
>DAOVLS010000043.1 GCA_030631125.1 Planctomycetales bacterium | reverse complement strand
ACCGGAGACATCACCTTTAGCCGATCCCTTTCCTGTTGACTCATTTCGATCCGATCCTTGTTCATCCGCTCTCCTTCTTATTGTCAGGAAAGCGGACATTTCTACTTTGTTAGGACCGGACATTTCTACTTTGGTATGACACATCTACAATTTCAGGCTTGCATAATCGGGAAATTGTGGTATAATGTTTGGTGCGGCGCTCAGGTTTGCTCAATTTAGCCACGGAGTTGGCTTTTCTTTCTCTTATCAGGCAAGGGGTGGGGTTATGCATGCGTGATGAGTCTCGGTTTTCTGGAGGCCGAGGGACAAGGAAGACTCATGTCTATAAGGAGCAAAAAGATGAAAAAGAATACTTGGGGGTTATTGTGCGCGCTGTTGCTCTTGGGAGTTAGCGTCCATGTCGTTCGTGCCGATGCGCCGGGCCAGGTGTACTATGCAAACTTCTATAACAGCGGAGGGACCTGGACCACGGGGAAACTGCTCAGCAGCAGCCCGAATTCGTGGAAGCACGGCTGGCCTGAAGTCGGTCCGTCCGGCCCCCTCCCGGACGTTCACAGTTGGTGCACGGCGAGGGTTCGCAACCCCTACACTGGACTCCTGAGCGGCGGCTACTATGGCAGAGAGCACAGTTACGTGATGTCGCCGCGTATCAACCTTAGCGCAGAGGGATTCGGATGGGCAGTGAAGATTGACTGGATGGACTACCTTAACGTCCACAGCGGCAGCGCCAGCGTCGAGGTCAGCAATAACTGGGGCCTTACGTGGAAGCAGATGTATCGGGGCAGCGGGAACCAGTTGGTCTTGGGGTCCTGGCGGTCGGGTCTTTCGCGGACCCTCAGCCCCGACTTCTGCACCTCGGGCTTCCGCATTCGGTTCCGCGTTGACACCTATCAGCAGGCGTACAGCGCCTACCAGGGCTACTTCTTCGACAGCGTCAGCGTGAGCCTGGTTACCGCCAGTGGGGGTTACACCGTTCCCAACGCGAACTCCGACGACTATGAGTGGGTCGCTTATACCGGGCCCGTGGATGGCCGCGTTGACCTGACCGCAAATACTTACGACGACAACCTCGTAACGCTGTCCATTCTGCCCAATACGACCGCCTACATGGGCGGCGTGGAGTTGACAGACGGCTTCTACGGACCGTGGTACGAGAACGATTATTATGAATACCCCGAGGATTTCGGTATCCCCAACCCGGAAGACGTTGTGGATTTAGTGGCCTACGGCGTGGGCGACGATGACGAGCCAATCACGTTCGACAACCCTGTGCGACTTCAGTTCAACGGCCAGGCCGGAAAACTGGTCGGCTGGTACGACTCTGACCTGGAAGAGTTTCACCTTATCGACACGATGCTCGAAGCCGACGACGGCGACCTGCTCGAATCGCTGGGCGTCGATGCCGGTTATCTGAATGTTGGCGACGATCTTGTCGTCTGGACCAACCACATGACCTACTTCGTCATGTACGTGCCCGAGCCGGCAACGGCGGCGCTTCTGGCCATTGGTGGATTGGGCGTCCTCGTTTGCCGTCGGCGTTGGCGGCAAAGGTGAGCGGCGAGCCAGGCGGTTGTGGACGACGCGGCAAGGGCTCTTATCTGTGCTGCACTCTGTTTCTGCTCGAAACGGTTTCACCGTGGGGATTTTGCAGGGACATGATGTAGCAGTATGCAGGGCGGGCCAACTGGCCCGTGAAATGCTCGCCGAACCGAACGATTTCCCTCCTGGCAAACCGTTACAAAATTTGCAACAGTTCCGGCGGGGGGCGTTTTTATCGCATGTTGCAACAGATTCGCCATTGGGTACAATCTCTTCCTGCTCAGCACCGGTTTGCCTGCCTATCGGCAGACAGGCAGGCAGGAGAATTTGTTATAGCCACTGGGAAATCGAAAAAATCCGATAAGACCAACGACGCCCCCGCCCGTCGGCACGACGAGGACGCCGAACTTATGCTGGAATTCCAGGCCGGCAGGGAAGATGCGTTCCGCCAGATCGTCCAACGCAACCAGGAGAAGGTCTATTCCGTAGTCTTCCGCATTATAGGCAATCACGCCCAGGCCGAAGACCTGACGCAGGAGGTGTTTTTGCGTGTCTTTCGGACGGCGGATCGTTACAAACCGATGGCGAAGTTCACCACCTGGCTGTATCGCGTATCGACAAATGTCGCCCTGAACGCCATTCGCGCCCGCAAGAAGATCAGAATGTTATCGCTGGAAGTGCCCGACAGCGAGGACGGTTCGACGCGGCGGCGCGAAATACTCGACACCCATGCTTCGGCTCCGTCGGCAAGCCTCGACATCAAGGAACTCAAGGCGAAAATAACCAAAGCCATCGCCGCCCTGCCGGAAAACCAGAGAGCGTCTTTCGTTCTGAACAAATATGAACACCTGAATTATCAGGAAATCGCCGAAATACTGGAATGTTCGACGATGGCGGTCAAGAGCCTGCTGTCGCGGGCGAGGTGCAATCTGCGGGATGCCCTGAGGGGCTATATGGAAGATAAGGTCTAGGCTTTACTGAAAGAAAAGAGAGCGGGATTATAGGGATTACCGGATTACAGGGATTTTTTTGTTTTTCCCTGCAATCTTTAAATCCCCATAATCCAGTAATCCCTATAATCCCGCTCTCTTTATTTTTTGAAAATTTTACCGAACCCATGAGGCGGGAGCGTTGTTTAAGCGGGTGGCACATGAGCAGTATAATTTATAGGTAATAACGACGTGAACAGGCAATTAGACATTGAAGATTTGATCGCGTGGATGGACGGCGAGTTGTCCGGCGATGATGCCCGGCGAGTCGCCCGGCTGGTGGAGACCGACCCGCATTGGCAAGCCGATTTCAAGCAGTTCCGCGCGGTGGACCACCTGACGGGGCTTATCGAGCCGGCCAGACCCGGGCGGGACCTCACCGACCGGATCGTCCGTTCGGCCCACCAGTCCGGCAGGCAGGTCTACAGGCGAAGGCGACTTGTCCGCGTGGTAAAAATTGTCGCACCTCTGGCGGCGGCGGCTTGTATTATACTGGCGCTCTGGTTCGGCGGACCGGCCCCCAAGCCGAAAACGGAAGGTCAGCCCCCGGCTGTCGGCGTAACTGCGGAAATCGCCGCAATACTGAAGGACGTACCACAGGCAGACCGATTTATCGTGCAGAACCTGCCTCTGTTCCGGAACTATCAAAAAGTAACACAATATCAACAGGTCTGCGACCTGGCCGACGCAGAGACGCTGTCTGCCCTGACCGAAATGGAAAATGAGGAGATGTAACGCAAAGATGTCGAGATCGCTACACATAATCGCCGCCGCAATGGTGATGCTGTCGCTGCTGCCGAACGTGCGGGCCGCCAGGGGCGACCCGCGACGAGATCGCGACCCGAGCAAGGTCCCCGGAAGCAAGGTCCGGCAACTCATGCTCAAGCAGGCGCTGGACAAGCAACTGGACGGGACGCTGGTAGCCGAACTGAACCAGAACAAGAAAATCTGGCGTTCGATGGGGCCTGAGGAACTCCGCAGCCTCCGCGAGCGATACTACGCCTTCCTGAAACAGGACAGCGACAAGCAACTTGAACTCATGGCCGCCGCCGAGAAGTTTCACCGGCTCACCACCGAGCAGAGGCAGGCGTACCTGGAGCGGGCGGAGTGGTTGAAGAAGGTCGTCGCGCGCCTCACACCGGCCGAGCGTCAGGCCTTGCGAAAACTCACACCCGCCGAACGGGCCAAACGCCTGCTGGAACTGAAGGCAAAACTGGTTGATCCCCAACCGACATCCCAACCTGCCTCTACACAACCGGCGGGCAAAGGCGGCGAATAAAGAACGCAAAGAGATGCTTAGGCGCGAGTGGTTTTTCCGGCGTGACGGACTTTTTCCAAAAACTCATGAGTTTCCGGCGATTGAGCTGCTGTGGCGGTTATAAACTCGGAATACGAGGAAAACTCGTCCTTCTTTGCTTCGTACTCTGCCCGCAGGCGCTTCTGGGCCTTGCGTTTCATTTCAACGCAGTCAAATGATTTCTTCTTCGTCATCTCCCATCTCCAGCGGGCTGAAAATCTCGATTGATCCCTATCTACATGCTATAGGCATCTTAAGGGCGAGTCAATCCACCCCGACCCATCCGGAATTATTTGTTACAGGCTACTATAACTTTTCTTCCCCGATGATGTGGATTGCGTTTTTTCCGGTGGTTTTTGCCTGGCGGAGTGCGCCGTCGGCGTGGCGGAGCAGTTCCCGGCAGGTCTTGCCGTCCCACGGAAACGTCGCCAGTCCGCCGGAAATGGTCAGTACGCCCCTGGCCTCGGGACCAAGGGACTCAAACTCGTGCTGGGCGAGTTTTTCGATGAACCTTTCAGCCAGGACATGAGCGGTTTCGGGATGTTGGCTGTCGGGGCGACGGGGAGGTTCGGCGTCCCAGAACAGCACGGCGAACTCATCCCCTCCGATCCGCGCGACGACGTCGTGCTGCCGGGTGGTCTGCTTCATCAGCGCGACGGTCTCGCGGAGTATCTCGTCGCCGGCGGCGTGGCCATAGGTATCGTTGTAACGCTTGAAATCGTCAATGTCGTATAACAGCATCGTTACACGGAACCGCTCGGTCCCCGCCCTCTCAAGCATCTGGTCGGCGAAGTGATAGAAATATCGCCGGTTGTAAGCCCCGGTGAGGTGGTCGGTAATCGCCAGGCGATGGAGCGCGTCGGTCCGGCGGGCCTGTGCCGACAGAGGCCCGACCAGCACCTGGAGCGCCGCCAACTTCGCCTGCGCCGCCGATGAAATCGCCCCCGCCCCGTCAGTCAGCAGAACCTTCGGCGGGTCGGCGTCCAGCAGCAGCAGCGGTTCGGCTCCGTCGCTCGCCACGGCCTGCCCTGCCGGGTCGGCCCAGTGAACTGCCTCGCCCGTCCAGGCGCTCGCGCAGCGGGCTATCCGCTCGGCGAGGGCGTCGATGTTCCCAGCGGCCTCTACCAGTTCGGCAACTTCCGCTGGCGTCAGGCCGGGGCCTTCAGGTTCGGCTACCACGGCGGTATCTTGATGCGGGGTAAGGACACCTTCCAACTCGTCGGCAGTGGGCGGATAGATGAAATAGTCGTCCAGTTCGCCGATCCCCGCCATTTGCAGGTCGGCCTCGCCGGCCGGTCCCGTCAGCGCGATCAGCCTGGTCGAGTTCTGAAGTCGGCGGACCGCACGGACCAGACCGGCGAAGTCGGGATAATCCCGCGAGACAATCACCGCCTCGTATTGGCGGCTGGCCAGTTCGCCCAGCGCGTCATAAGGCTGGGCGCAGTGCGGCAGTTGAACCTTCGCCGACAGCGCCGACAACTCGTCGGCTACCTCGTCGCAAGCCAGAAGCAGGATGTTACCGTTATCTCCGTTCATCAGTCACTCAAAAGTGCGTCCAGTTCTTCTCGTGTAAGCGGTTTTCCGGACATGACGGGTGCTTCTTCGACTGCCGGGTCGTCGGCAGGCTCTTCGACCACCGCCTCACCGTTCGCAAGGCTGCGTAATACCTCGCCCGCCTGCTCAGCGCCGACAAGACGAACACCCGCCAGGGCGGTTCCGTCAATCGCCGACGAAATCGTCCCGAACGCCACGACCGGAACATCCAACCCAGCCGCCAGTTTCAACAGCGACCCATGCCGCTCCGTCAGCATGGCAAGGTCCACCAGCAGCGCCGATGCAGGCCCGCCGAGCAACTCTGCCGCCGCTTCGTATCCGCTGCCGACGCGAATCAGACGGAAGAATCCGCCTGCAGTGAGCGCCGTCGAACCGCCCGGTAGCAGGGCGATTACACGAGGCCTTCGAGATGGACCAGTATTACCCGCCAAACGTGCCAACCTCCATACACCATCATACAGCAAAATGCCGTTTTCGTCAAATGTTCATCAAAAAAGGGTGGGTACTTTTTACCCGGATCACTACTTGAAGTGGCGGATTTCTTCAGTCGAGGCGTTTATGCAGACGATGCTCCCTGGAAGGGCCGCCCAGACACGGCCCTTCGGGTCGACGGCCATCACGCCGACCTGCTTTGAACCAACGTCCATCAGTTTGCGAAGCGACCTCTGCTTCTTATCAAAAAGGTAAATGCCGCCTGTTTTGTGGTGGGACAGGGCACAGATTAAGTGATCGCTCCGTGGAACTTCAACAAGACAGGAAATCTTGCCGCCGGTCTTCTGCACGGCTTTGACCAAGGTATCAAACATCTTCTCATATTCGGCCTCATCAGGAAGTTGGCCTTTGTCCCGTTGCGTCGTTGCATTCTTGGCGGGCGGCTTTTTTACCCATCTGCGGGCTTCGAGGTCGAAGACCTTTGGGTCATCGGGGTTGTCAGAGAGACACGTTACTGTCTTCTGGTCGGAAGCCACAAAAAGCTTTTTGGTTTCACCTTTGGTCGGATAACAGGTGGTCTTGCCTGAAGTAAGGTCGATCAGGGAGATGCCGTTCTCATTGCCGCCCCCGGCGCTGCATACTGCGTATTTCCCGTCCGCGGTGAACACGAGGTCCCGAATGTAATCGCCGGTAAGCGGGAAATCCGCGGTGGTTCCCCATTTGGGGTCTATCTTCGCGTACTTGGAGACTTTACCGCTCGCCAGTTTCAGACGAAGTAATCCCGATCCCCAACTACCCATCCAAAGTTCTTCCCCACTTGGTGTGAGGTAGAACCGATCGATCTCGCCGTAGTACTCCGGCATCTTTGCTCGGATGGGAACCCATTTCGGATTCTCTTTCGTTCGTTCCAGGAGGCCCAGGGGCTCTTTCTCGTCACGGCTGACGGATAGCCAGATCGTCTTGCCATCTTTGGAAAAGGTAACGTCTTTGATAGTTCGTTCCGTCCGCGGATCAGGGATCTCTTCCCATCTTTTTTCACTTGGATAGAGAACGGCGGCGCTTTTGCTGAATCCTCCATCGTCCTCCATCAGACACCAGACCTCGCTGCCGTCGGGGGCAAAGACAAATCTTTTCACCTCGTAGGTTATCGGACAAGAAGACCGCTTCAATACGCCCCTGACCTTGCCGGCATAATCAGTGTAGACCAGACCCCTCGACGTGGCGATTAACGCAAGCCTCCTTTTCCCGTCGAAGCGGACTAAGCCGGCCCGCCTCAAACCCGCGGCGTCCTTGTCGGTGAGGAGGACGGACTTTTTGGTTTCGAGATTACCTACAAACAGGCCGACCGGACTCAACCACCAAAGGAACTTTTCGTCGGGAGATAGCATTAATTCCTGATGGCCTTCCCCGTATGACTCATTCTTTACCTTCCAGAGAAGTCGCCATTTCTTGTTCGGAATATCATATGCGGCAAATTCCTCTTCGCACGCCCAGTAGATCGTATTGCCATCACTCGTTCGAACCAGCAGCGCCTGGCCACAACCCGGGTCTTCTTTCCACCTGCGTATCTGCCATTGATCCGCCTTGGGATCGTATTGCCATAATCCGGCGTTGGTGGCGAACCACATCCTTGCGCTGTCGTCTGCAAAGGGAAGCATCCGGCCAAACCAATCCGAATACACAACGGTGTTAATCTTTTCGACTCGTTCCCAATTCGGCTGTGCGGGCCAGGTCTTCGTCTTGTTGGTTGACGGGTCATACATCAGCGGAGGTGCATAGTTGCCCGAAAGCCACAGGCGGTTGCTCTTTGGGCAGAAATAGGCGGGGCTTGCAGCGACGTGGGAGCAGTTTCCAGTGTCCGGAACATCCAGCCAGGAGCCTGTCTTCAGGTTGAATTGGGAGGTTAGAATGTGCCGCCCGCAAAAGCAGCTGGAACTCAGCAACCTCCGACACCAAACGATGTCGCCGGCAGGATGTACGAAAATGTCGATCGGGTTCTTTTGCGGAGAGGTTTTCCATTTTCGTTCTCTGACCGTTGCGGTGGCCAAACCACCCGTACTGCTTACCCATATTCGATCCGCCTTTGGGCAGAGCGCCATATTGGTAACGGCCCCCGGAGCCAATCCATTTTCCTCCGTAAAGGCCAGCCACTTATCGGCCCCTTTGGCCAGATGTCCCACGCCGCGCTCACAAAAGACCCAAATTCCGTCCTCCGCGTCCTGCCTGAGCATGAAACAATTATCCGAGGGCAGGCCCTTCGCCGTGGTGTATTCGTCCTTGATAGTTACTCCGTCGCCGGCAAAAGCATAGTGAACTATGCCTCCACCGGTAGCGGCAAGAATCCCGTCTTCCATGACAAGAACATCCCGAATATCATTGGGGCCGCTCTGTCGATATGTGTGGAGTTCGGGAACCTCTCCGTCAAGGTCCAGCAGTCCAAAATCTTCATCATTTTCCGGAGTTGACAAGCACGATATGCAGGAAATAACACACGCCAGGACGAGCATCAAAAAAGCCGGTAGGATCGCCAGGGCCCTTGCCCGAAGTGCCGGATGTGTATTTGCGCGAGTTTGCTTTTCCATCTTCTCTCATCCTCGCTATTTCGGGTAACTTCCGCTGGATGCACCTGCCGTTAGCATACCCGGATCAAAGACTATGGAGCAAGGACTATCCCCCCACCCCCACCTTGTCGGCGGGTAGCGCCTTCAAGTTGGAGCGACGGCGGAAACCCGATTACACGAGGCCTTTGAGATGGATCAGCACTGCCCGCCAAACGTGCCAACCTCCATACCACTATCATACAGCAAAATGCCGTTTTCGTTAATTGTTTGCTGGGTGGAAGTGCATAAAAAATTGAATATTGAACATCGAACAGAGAATTTCGAATTACGAATTCAGGAGAAAAGAGAATATTGAATAATGAACAGGGAATGTCGAATTTCGAAGTGAAAGAAGCAGGATGCCCTTGAGGGATGTTTTTTTTACTTCGAAATTCAAAATTCTCTCTGTTGGATATTCAATATTCTCTTGTAGATTGAAGGTGGGACTCCGTCCCAGTCTACGCCTTCAGTCCGCCTCGGGCCAATATCCCCTGCCGGGGTAAAGCCCGGCGTCCTCCATCTCTTTCTGCGAGCAGCCTTCCACGTGCCCGTCGGCGAAGGCGGCGTTGGCCCTGGGACCCGGATGACGAAGGTGGACATAGACAGCGGACCACAGGCCGTAAACCTGGCTGCCGAAAGTATAGTTCACGCTGTCAACGAAGACGATCGATCCGCTGAGCAAATTCTCAATCTTGACGCTGTCGTAACCTGCATGCCACCCAACGTCGTTCCGAAGTTGCTGGGCGTATGTGTACGAGGTGCAGGTCAGGACTTTCGGAGACCAGGCCGGACAGACCATAACGTCGCCGTTGCCGACGTAACTGTCAACCGGGTCCTGCCAGGACCACGCGCTGCCTCGCAGCGCGTGCGCCCACGTTATGTTGTCTTCGGTATTGTAATCGAAAAATATCCCGCCGGCCCAACCGTCGGAAGAACCGTATCCGGCGTGGAACCATCTGTTGTTGTCGTAGGCGTAGAATGCGGCGCCGAGGTACGTCGCCTTCAGGTTGTTCATGCACGCAACGCTCCTGGCATGCTCCTTGGCCCTGCTCAACGAAGGCAGGAGGATTGACACCAACAACGCGATGATGGCTACCACCACTAATAGTTCGATGAGTGTAAAACCGCGTGTGTTCAACCTGCCGGGATGTGTAACAGGCCCCCGCTTCAGCCGGGGCCTGTTACAAAGCAAATTCATCATGGCTGCACCTCTCGCCTGCGCTACTACTACGCCCACGGCAGACAACCCGCAAGGCAAATCAAAAATCGAAAATGGCGGCCGATAAATTGGCATGATCGGTCAACGAGGTATGAATTTGGTATCGATCAGCATTCTGATGGCCGACCCAACTTTATCCTCATCATCAGGGAACAGGATGCCGAGGGTTTTTTCAATCAATGATTCGGTTATGGTTGCCGCCAGGGGCTTCAGCCATGTCGGTTTCAGCAATCCTGCCTCTCGCCATTTCTCCAAACGTAAATCATCATTCTGCTCACGGCCGGTTAGCGGAAGAATGACAACATCTCCATAACGTTCTGAAAACTCGACAGGATTGACGACCAGCGCGGGGCGTCGTTTCTTCGTTTCCAGATCAGTGAAAGGGAAACGGACAAGAACAACATCTCCTGCCTTAAATCCGGTCATAGACGGCGTCTTCCTTATCATCCCAGGCTTCGGCCAGAGATTTTTCCTGCATCTTGAGCCACTCGGCGTCAATGTCCGATTCTTCTTCCTCAAACAGGACAATAACGTCGCAGGGCCGCTGGAGCCCGACGTCCGGCGGGACACGAATTTCTTTACCGTCGTATCGTGCTCGTATCGCCCGCATTCCCGTTCTCCTGGTGTTCGGTATCCTTTTGAACTACAATCATAATTATACAGTCGGCCGTAACGGCAGACAATCCACAAGGCAAATCAAAAATCGAAAATGCAAAGGGACACCCCTTCCATCCTGACAGGACGGAAAGAACGTCCCTTTCAATTGTCAATTGTTAATTGGCAATTGCCAATTAACGACGTTTCCGTCGCAGGATAACGCCGACCAGCCCGATACCCAGCAGCGTCAGCGTCGCAGGCTCGGGAACGTAGGATACCAGCAACTGCCCGTCGCCGGCGGCGCCGTCGTCTGTTCCGGCAATTACCCTGAAGGACCAGTTCGCATCGGTGTCCGGATGCAGCCTCAGGCCGTCGTCAACAACGTAGTCACCCGATATCACCAGGTAGTCGGTGAACGCCACCGGTGTCGCGCCTGTGACCCAACTCAGTTTCAGCAGCGCGCCTTTGTCGTCGCCGGGGTCGCCGGGCGTACCATTGTCACCGTACCCGAATATGACGTCGGCGGCGCAGATGATCTTCGTAACGGCCGGGGCCGAGTTGGTCTCGAACTCGAACCACACAGTGCTATCCTTGTCCGGGTCCCTGTCATATCGGTCAGAGTGGGGGGCAACGCGAAAATCGCCGTCAACATCAATCCTGGCCGTCTCGGCGCCCGAACCGTAGTCCCAGTCCCAGGAACCCTCGACGTGGAAGAGACCCGTACCGTGGTAACCGTAACCCATACCGCCACTGTGCCCAACTAAAATGCCGGCGCGGCTGTCGTTATTGTACATATGTCCGCCGGAGATGTGAACCTCGCCGTTAGCGTTCGAACTGTTGCTTCCAACATTCAGGGCGTAAAACCGGAATTCCCCGCCGGTCTGCGTGTACGTACCTGTGTAACTGCCGCTGGCGCCGACATAGAGGCAGTTCGAGGTGCCTGTGGCAGTGTACGTGCCGCTCTTCAATTCCATGCTTCCTGCGCCGTTACTGTAACCGACATAACTCTGGGAGCCGTAGAACGTCTTCTCAGGGGCGTTACCAATGTCAATTACCAGTTTGGAGTTACCGGTCGCATCGCCTAGGTAGAACTTGCCGCCGGGGTAAGCGACACGATACTGGAAGGTGTGGATGGAGAAGGTATTGCCTGCCGTAACCGTCTGGCCGTTTTCGATGTAGGACTTGCCGTAGATGTAGTCGTACACGCCCGGGTGATTCACCGGGTCAGGCTCGTGCCTGTAGTAATGGAACGGCGGGGGAGAATTGGGCGGATCAAACGTCTGCCCTGTGGCCAGTGTCTCGGTCCAGTTTCCGGCAGTCTCCCAGTCGCCGTCGGCGGCTGTGCCGGTCCAGTCGTACCGGGGGTAGTAAGCGGCCGCCCAGGCCGATCCTGCCAGGGTCAACACCGCTGCTACTACCAATAAAATCGTAAAGTTTCTCATCTTTTCTCCTCTCTGTAATCCGTGAAAAGTTTCGGAGTCGCTGTGAAAAACTCACCTCCGCCGGTGAAGCTGAACCTCCGATTTGACACTCATATTTTACCACTGAACCGCGATTT
>DAOVLS010000274.1 GCA_030631125.1 Planctomycetales bacterium | reverse complement strand
TAGCCTTTGAGAAGTTGCCGGTGGGGCTGTTGAGCAAACCGACGCTGATGTGGCAACTCAGGAACCAAGCGGCTGCGAATCAGCAGTTCGAGGTGGCGTACCTGACGCATGGATTGACCTGGCGGGTGGATTACATATTGAAACTGCATCCCGCCAAGGTCGCCCCCAAGGGCAAACCGCCGGTGATTATCGACACTGCGGACATCGTCGGTTACACCACGGTAATCAACAATTCCGGCGTAACTTACGAAAACGCCCAACTAAAACTCCTGGCAGGCGATGTGAACCTCATCCGACCGCCGATTGTTGCTTGGGACTCGAGCAATCTGCCGCAGAGTGCGGCGCTGGAAGGCGGCGGCGAGCCACAGTTTAAGGAGAAGTCTTTCTTTGAATATCATCTTTACACGCTGGGGCGCCCGACGACGATCAAATCGGCAGAGACCAAGCAGATCGAACTTATCTCCGGCAGCGGTATCAAGATGAAACGCGGATACGTCTTCGATGAGAACGTCAGCAGAACGGCTGTTCGCGTCGTCAGCGAATTCAAGAATTCCAAAGAGAACGGCCTGGGCAAGCCGCTGCCCAAAGGCGTCATCCGACTCTACGCACCCGACCCGGAAGGCGTAAGCAGTTACGTTGCAAAGACTTCGATAGACCACACGCCGAAGGACGAGAAAATCCGCCTGCCGTGGGGATACGCATTCGACATCGTATGCTCGGCCAAGCAAACCGATTACAAGCGCCGCGGCTACGAACGTTACCGCAAACATCAATACGACCTGCGGAACCACAAGGACCATGATGTAACGATTACCATAATCATGCGCCGCCCGAAAACGACCTACTGGGCCAAGTGCATGAAGGATGGCAAGGGTTATCCCTGGCACATCCGCGAGGCTGGCGTCTGGGAAGTCGAAGTGCCCGTCAAGGCCAACTCGGAAGAGAAGATAATCTTCGAATATAAGCATAACTCCCAAATCGGCGGCGGACTGAAATCGCCGTACGACAGGGACTAGGGACTTGGGATTAGGGACTAGGGTAAAAAAACAAAAAAGCCCCAGCGGGGCGACAGAAAGCCTGCGAAAGGCGAAATAGAAAAGGAGTAAGAAAGATGAACGCGAAGTATTGGATTGTGATGGGATTGGTGGCTGTGATGGCGCTACCGGCCATTGCCCAACTGCCGGCCCCGAAGGAGAAGAAGATCAGCAACGTCGAGAAGGTGGCCAGGGGAAGCAACGACTTCGCCATGCACCTTTACGCGCGGCTGGCAAATCAGGAAGGCAACCTGTTCTTTTCGCCCAACAGCATCCATACGGCGCTGACGATGACGTACGCCGGCGCCCGCGGCAGGACCGAGTTTCAGATGCGCGAAGTGCTGCAACTCTTCCCGCCCCACCTGACTCAACAAATGCACCCAGCCTACGCCAAACTGATCAAGCAACTCAACACGAAAGGCAAGAAAAGCCGCTACCAACTGAGTGTTGCCAACCGCCTTTGGGGCCAGAAGGGATACCCCTGGCGCAAGGAATTCCTGGACCTGACCCGGACCAACTACGGCGCGGGGCTGCGAGAGGTTGATTTCGTCAAAGCCACCGAGGCCGCTCGCAAGACCATCAACATCTGGGTGGAAAAGCAGACCCAGCAGAAGATCAAGGACCTCCTCCAGAAAGGGGATGTTAATAAGGCGACGGTGCTGGTTCTGACCAACGCCATCTATTTCAAGGGTGATTGGGCCAGCAAGTTCAAGAAAGAGCAGACAAAGGACACTCGGTTCTCTGTGCCGATTAAGATTGTTAAGGGCCACACCTTCATGAGACCGAGAGTTTACAAGACCGTCTCGGTTCCGATGATGAATCAGAAGGGCAAGTTCGGCTACATGGAGACCGGGGACTTCCAGGCGCTCGAATTGCCGTACGCCGGCGAAGAGTTGTCCATGGTTATCTTCCTGCCACGTAGGCTTGCCCAAATGGACGGCTTGAAAGACTTTGAGAAGTTGCTGACGAGCAAGAATCTATCGAAGTGGCTGCCGAAACTTCGCAAACGAGAGGTAATTGTTTCGATTCCGAAGTTTAAGATGACATGCCGGTTCAAGTTGAATGAGGTCCTGAAATCCATGGGCATGGCCGACGCCTTCTCGCCCGCTGCCGACTTTTCCGGCATGGCGACGATGGAGAAAATCTGGATTTCCGACGTGATTCACAAGGCCTTCGTGGATGTCAACGAGGAAGGCACAGAGGCTGCTGCCGCTACGGCTGTCATCATGGGGAAGGGAATATCCAGGCCGAGCGTCTTTCGCGCGGACCATCCGTTCGTCTTCATGATCCGCCACCGCGCCACGGGAAGCATACTTTTCATGGGCCGGGTGGTGAACCCAAAAGCCGGATTACCGTCAGACCGGAATACCGAAAAACCGTTGAAGAAAATGAACCGCAAGTAGAGAAGCCCCAGCGGGGCGACAGACAGAAAGGAGTACGAAGATGAATGCGAAGAATTGGATTGTGATGGGATTGATTGTTGTTGCAATGGCGCTGCCGGCAGCGGCGGCGGAGAAGGAAAGCGTGGCCTTGACCGTCTATAACGGCGGGTACGGCGTCGTGCGCGAGATTCGCAACCTCGAAATCGGACGCGACGGCAACGTCAAGTTCAAGGACGTCGCCAGCCGGATCGACGCGACCACCGTGCACTTCAAAAGCCTCACCGACGAGGCGGCCAAACTGCTGGAGCAGAATTACCAGTACGACCTGGTCTCCGCCGACAAACTGCTGAAAAAGTACATCGACAAGCCCATCGAGGTTATCTGCGACAAGCAGACCTACTCCGGCGTGCTGCTGTCGTTCGACGGCGGGCAACTGGTGCTGCGGGGCAAAAACCGAGGGATTATCATGGTCCAGCGGGCGGACAACGTGCGGGACATCCGCTTCGGCGCGCTGCCCGGCGGGCTGCTGACGCGCCCGACGCTCCTGTGGAAAGTTTTCACGCAAAAGCCCGGAAAGCACACGTGCGAGGTAACGTATCAGACCGGCGGCCTGGGTTGGCACGCAGAGTATGTCCTGGTCCTCGGCGGCGACGACGCCACAGCCGATCTGTCCGGATGGGTGTCCGTCCAGAACACGTCCGGCAAGACCTACAAAAAGGCGAAGTTGAAATTCATCGCCGGCGACGTCCGCCGCGTCAGGCCACCGGCACCAGAGTATAGTGGGCGTGTCGCCAGGGGCATGGGCAAGGGCATGGCAGAGCCGATGCGCGAAAAGGCCTTCTTCGAGTACCACATGTACACGCTGCCCAGGCCTTCGACGGTGGCCGACAATGAGACCAAGCAACTGGAGATGTTCACGCCCGCCCGCGGCCTGAAGGTCGAGAAAAAGTACCTCTACAACCCGCTGGGTCAACGCCGCTGGCATTGGGGCGGGCGATACACGAATCGCTCCTACGGCCTGACGTCGTACAAGAAGGTCCAGGTATTCATCGAGTTCCAAAACGCCAAGGCCAACAAACTGGGGATGCCCCTGCCGGCAGGGAAGATTCGCGTCTATAAACAGGACCCCGAAGACAAGGCCCTCGAGTTCATCGGCGAAGAGAAAATCGACCACACGCCGAAGGATGAGAAACTCTCACTCCAGATCGGCAACGCCTTCGACGTGGTAGGCGAGCGGAAGCAGAAAGATTACCAGACCCGCCCGCACTGGTCGAAAGAGGTCATCGAGATAAAGGTCCGCAATCACAAGAAGGCCGACATCACCGTGCGGGTCAAGGAGCCGCTGTATCGCTGCAAGAACTGGACAATCACGGCCAAGAGCCACGAGTTCACCAAACTCGACGCCCACCATGTCGCATTTGACGTGCCGGTCAAAGCCGACGGTGAAACGGTGGTAACCTATACGGTCGAATACACCTGGTAATTCAATTGCCGATTTTCAATTGGCAATTGGCAATTGAAAAGCAAGAAGCAACGCCCGCACCCTGGCTCGGACCTGGTGCGGGCGTTTCTTTATCTGTATTTTCAATTGGCAATTGGCAATTCAATAGGTTCCATACTCGTGGTACGCTTCGATGAGTGCGAGGACGTTTTCGGTGGGGGTGTCGGGAAGGATGTTGTGGGCGGTGCCGAAGATGTAGCCTCCGCCGGCGGCGAGGGTTTCCACCCGGTCGCGGACGTGCTCTGCCACGTCGGCGGGCGCGCCGGACGGCAGGACGGACTGGATGTCGATTCCGCCCTGGAAGGATAAATCCTTGCCGTATTCGCGTTTGAGTGCGGCGATGTCGTCGCCCATGGCCTGCGGCTGGAGTGATTGGAGGATGTCAAGCCCTGCCTCGATAAAATCGCCCACCAGCGGCGTAACCTTGCCGCAGGTGTGGTACATCACCTTCATATCGAACTCGTGGGCAAGGTCGCAGTAGGCGGCGAAGCGCTTTCTGAAGAACTT
>DAOVLS010000333.1 GCA_030631125.1 Planctomycetales bacterium | reverse complement strand
CGCCGTCGGGATAGCACTGATGAAGGAATTTTAAACCACAAAGCACACCAAGAGCACAAAGAAAACAAAAAGGCTTTTTTTGATTCTTTTGTTCTTTGTGTCCTTTGTGGTTCATTTTTTCAAGCCATTCCGTCACCGTCGGCTTTGGTTCCGTCGGGTCGATGTTTCCATCGGCGGTGGACCCAGAGGTACTGCTCGGGCGCGCTGCGGACGATTTCCTCCAGTTCGCGTGTAAATTCCTGCGTAATCCAGGTTGCTTCGTCGTCCTTGTCGGCCCATTCGGATGGATGAATTACCCGCTTGATGCCGCCCTCGAATTCGAACTTGTCGCTTAGTCGCTTGGCGTACCCGATGGCTATCGGCACTTTGTGCAGTCTCGCCAGCAGCGCGATTGAGCGGTATGTGCTTGCGGGCCTGCCGAAGAAATCGACGAAAAGCCCTCTGCGTCCGGCATCCTGATCGGCAATAAACGCCAGCGAACCCCGCTGAGCGAGAATATCCGAAGTGCTGGTCATTGCTCCCTTTTTGTGAATGATGCTCTGGCCGGTGCGTGCGCGGACACCCATGATAAACTCGTTAATGTACGGGTTGTCCAGCGGGCGGGCGACCGAGACCGTCGGGAAGCCAAGCGTCGCCATCATATATCCAAGGACCTCCCAGTTACCGAAGTGCCCCGTCAGCAGGATCATTCCCGTTTCTTGGCGGACGAGGAGGCGAATGGCTTCGGCTGTGTTCTTCAGGCGTATGTGGCGGCTCCAGCGGTTGGGCGTAATCAGCCGAGGCGTAAAAAGAACCTCCAGGGCGAGATACGCCATGTTGTACATGCTCTTTCGGGCGATGCGCTCGATGCGCCGCTCAGACCAGTCGGGAAAACTCAATCGCAGATGCTCGCAGGCAATACGCCGATGCCGGCGATCGATTCGCCACAGCAACTCGCCGATCCATCGGGCGGTGCGATAGTTCGTCTGCACGTCGAACATGTGTACGAACATTTCGAACAGGCGAAGACCGAGGTACTGGAGGTAGTCGATATATTTGTTTCGCGGTTTGGCCATTAGTAGAAAATGTCTAATGACCAACGTCTAATGACTAGGTAATGTCTAATTTCTAATGACTAACACTCCGTGACGAATCGCCTCTGTTTTTTAGGTATTAGTCATTAGACATTACTTAGACATTGGTCATTAGACATTAGTCATTTTAATCTTTCATCTCCTGCAACATCTTCAATGTTTCAGCCACGGCTTCCTTCGCAGCCACCATCGTCGGCTTATCGTCGGTTCGTCGTTTGATTTCGACGTTTCCTTCCTTGAGGCCTCGCTCGCCTACGACTACTCGCAGCGGGATTCCGATGAGGTCGGCATCTTTGAATTTCACGCCTGCGCGGGCGTCGCGGTCGTCAAGGAGCACGTCGGTTCCGGCGGCGGTCAGTTCGTTGTAAATCCGTTCAGCCTCTGCCACCACTTCGGCGTTGTCGTTGTTGAGAATCAAGACCTCCACCTCGAACGGAGCGATGGCCGGCGGTAAAATACAGCCGTTCTTGTCATTACCCACTTCGATAGCGGCTGCGATTATGCGATTTATCCCGATACCGTAGCATCCCATAACGCAAGGCTTTGCGCTGCCGTTCTCGTCCAGATAGGTCGCGCCGAGTTTTTCGCTATATTTTGTGCCCAGTTTGAAAACATGCCCAATCTCGATACCTCGTGAAAATTTCAACGGCTTGCCGTTTCGCGTGTCGCCCTCGACGGCATTGCGAATGTCAGCGACAATTACGTTATCGCCC
Source organism: Planctomycetales bacterium (assembly GCA_030631125.1). The sequence continues at coordinate 2,014 of DAOVLS010000333.1, read as the reverse complement.
TCGACCGGAAAGTCCCGACCCGGAACGACGTTGCGGACGTGATAATCGGTCTTGTCGGTCCTGTTCGCACCGGCGACGCCAACGGGCATCGCAGCTAAGGAGTGGTCGATGATGAGGTGAGTGTTCTTTACCCAATCTCCAAACGGTCCGGCAAAGCCATGTTTGGCACCGGTAATGCTTTCAACCTCTTCAAGCGATGCCAGGATAACACCGCCCCCAAGTTCCCCTCCCCAATCGGACTGTTCTGGTTGGACACCTGCTGCTACCTTCTTTTGAGTCCGAGGCGTTGCGGGTGCACGGGCAACTTTGTAGAGCTTGGCTTCGTTTACTTCATGATCGCCTCGAACAAGTACAACGAAAACGTCTATATGAAGTCCCTTATCAGGATTTTGTCTCCATTCGCCTGAAGCCAATCGTTTGGATATGTTCGCGTCGTCAAAGGTATATTTATACCGATAGATCAGCGTCTTAATCATCTCACTTGGTTTTGTGTCGAGGTATTCACAGACATCATCAATAGTCCGCTTATCGGGAGTTTCGACTTTTTCCATTGCGGGACCTTCAGCGGCGGCTTGCCGTTCGGCGCTGTTGACCGGAACCGGGTCAACTTCCGCTTTTTCGATATTCGCGGCGTAGGAGTAGTCTTCGGTGTGGACGATGATGTCTTCGCCGGTCGGGCAGGGGGCCATGAATTCGTGGCTGGCAGAGCCGCCGATTGGGCCGCTCTCTGCTTCGACGACGACGTATTTCACCCCGCAGCGTTTGAAAATCCGCCGGTAGGCTTCGTACATCTTCTTGTAGGTCGCTTCCAGCCCTTCCAGGTCGGTATCGAAGGAGTACGCGTCCTTCATCAGGAACTCCCGGCTTCGGAGTACGCCGAAGCGCGGGCGGAACTCGTCGCGGAATTTCGTCTGAATCTGGTAAAGGTTCAACGGCAGTTGCTTGTACGAGCGGACATCGCCGGCCACCAACGTTGTAACGACCTCTTCAGCCGTCGGGGCGAGGACATTTTCGCGTCCGTGTCGGTCGGTGAAGTGGCACATCGTCTCGCCGTAGTCGGTATCGCGTCCGGTCCTGGCCCACAGTTCCATCGGCTGGAGGATCGGCATTGCGATTTCCTGCGCACCGGCGGCGTTCATCTCCTCGCGGACGATCTGCGCCGCTTTCGTCAGCATCCGCAGCCCCAGCGGCAGGTAAGTGTATGTCCCGGAAGCGACCTTGCGGATAAAACCCGCACGTATCATCAGCCGATGCGAGGGGATCTCCGCATCGGCGGGCACTTCCTTGACTGTCGGAATCAGTAATTGAGAGTATCTCATCTTTTGCCTCGTATTTTTAGAACCTTATACCGAGTAAATGCGGCATTTTCAACGCCTGGGTGTTCTGTTACAATCATCGCCATGAACAAAGAACGCAGATTCGTAAATCAGTTGATGCCGGGCGAGACGCTTGACCAGGTTTTTCTGGTGCGGGAAAAGGACTTGCGGACAACGAAATCGGGCGACCTGTACATCGTCTGCACGTTGTGCGATAAGACAGGGACGCTGTCGTCGCGGATGTGGCAGGCGTCGGAGGCTGTGTTTAACGGCATCCCCACCGACGGCTTCCTTCAGGTCAAGGGCAGGACCGAGGACTATCGAGGCAGCCTGCAATTCGTCATCGACGCCTGCCGGCCTTTCCCATCCGAGAAGGTGGACCTGGCCGATTTCCTGCGAGCAACCGACCACGACGTCGAGGAAATGTGGGCGGAACTGCTGGAGATATTGCGGGGCATCAAGAACAAATTCGTCCGCCTGCTTATCAAGAAATTCGTGGAGGACCGCGATTTCGTAGCCGCCTTCAAGCGTGCACCTGCCGCCATGACGATGCACCATCCATATATCGGCGGGCTTCTGGAGCATACGCTCAACGTCGCCCGTGCCGCCCAGGCCGTCCTGCCGTTGTACCCGCAGGTCAATGCCGACCTGGTCCTTGCCGGCGTGTTCCTGCACGATGCGGGCAAGGCCGCCGAATT
>DAOVLS010000353.1 GCA_030631125.1 Planctomycetales bacterium | reverse complement strand
GGCAAGGTCTATCTCGGCGAGGTGCTTCGCGCCGCCCAGGCATATTTTTCGCAGTTCCTTATCTGTGAATTTGAAATTCCCGCCCACTCCCACGCCGCAGGGAATGTCGCGGAACAACTGATCGACAATCACCTTTATTTGCGGGCGAACCTGCTTGACGGAAAGGTCGCTTCGCAGCAGGCGGACGCCGCAGTTGATGTCGTATCCCACCCCGCCGGGCGAGACGACCCCGCCGCCGGCAATGTCCATCGCCGCGACCCCGCCGATGCAGAACCCATAGCCCCAGTGGATGTCCGGCATGGCCAGCGAAGCACCCACGATGCCCGGCAGCGTTGCGACGTTGGCGACCTGTTCAGCCGCCTGCTCGCCGCGAATGTGGGACATCAGTTTCTCATCGGCGTAGATAATCCCATCGACCCGCATCCCGGGCCGAGATTCCCTTGGTATCCGCCAACGGTACTCGTCAATCTGCTCGATCTTGATGTTTGTCGCTTTGCCCATAACGTACCCCTCATGCTGAAATCCCAAATACCAAGTTCCAAATCACAAACAAATCCCAAATTACAAATTCCAATGTCCCAAACGGTTGCGTGGTCGGATTTGCCGTTTTGGTGTTTGGTCATTGGTTATTGAGATTTGTTTGGGATTTGTGATTTAAGATTTTCCTTAAATATCCAGAATCACTCTTCCAATCCAACCGTCGCCTTCGCGGGCGACTTTCAGCTGATGATACGTAACTGCTTTGATTTCGTCACCCAGTTCGTGCCGGGACGGATCGTAAGGCTCGCCGACAACTTCGGCGGCGACGGAAATTTTATCAATCCGCTCGACCTTGACGCCGGAGATGAGAAATTTCTCCAGGTTGAACACCCCCAGCAGTTCAGCCAGGAAATCCACCAGCAGCGCTTCGGCATTTTCTGATTCGGCCTGGATTTGCAGTGTCTTTTGCTTTTTTACCGACTGCCGCGGACAGATTACATCGGCTAGGCCTTCGCCCATCGCCTCGAACAGTTCGCCGAGGCTGTCGGCTCGTCCTTGAAGCCCCACGTCGGCGGTGTGCTCAAATGTCCGGCAATGTCTGGCCATATCCCTGTCTATCTATGATTCTAACAATAATGATGATAGGATACCCGCATGATTCTCGGTTCACATCTGAGTATCTCCGGCGGGTTGCATCGGGCCTTGGAGGCCGCTGACGGTTACGGGTTCGATTGCGTGGCAATGTTTGTCCGCAACCAGCGCCAGTGGCGATCGTCGCCGCTGAGCGACGAAGCGATTGCGACTTTCGTCGAGGTCCGCCGGAAGTCAGGGATTGGACCGGTTGTCGCGCACGGCTCGTACCTGGTGAACCTTGCCGGCAAGACTGACGTCCGTCGAAAATCCATTGCCGCGATGCGCGACGAAATTGACCGATGCGAACGGCTGGGAATTGAGTACCTGGTCTTTCATCCCGGTTCGCATGAGCAGGCCGACGAAGGTATCGGCCTGATTGCCGAAGCCCTGAATGAAATCGTTACGGACCGGAGCGGGCCGACGAAAATCCTCCTTGAGACCACCGCCGGGCAGGGTAACTACATCGGGCATACATTCGAGCAACTCGCCGACATATTGGCCAGGCTGGAGGTGGCGGAGCGTTTCGGCGTTTGCCTGGACACCTGTCACATCTTCGCCGCCGGATACGACATCCGAACGCCGGAGGCTTATCGCAAGACTATGGACGAATTCGACAGGATTATCGGCCTGGAGAGATTGCCGGCAATTCACCTGAACGATTCTGTCAGGGACCTTGGCAGCCGGGTTGACCGCCACACCCATATCGGTTTGGGCAAAATCGGGTTGGCCGCCTTCGCTGAAATTGTCAACGATCCGCGTCTGGCGGACTTGCCTATGATCCTTGAGACGCCCAAAGGCACGGACGACGCCGGGCGGGATTGGGACGAATTCAACGCCGGGACCCTGCGAGCATTGGCTCGTTAACCTGTGTTTGTCGCGTTAATCCATCGCCTTGGCACAGGCGACGGTGTTTGACAGGAGCATCGCGACGGTAACGGGGCCGACGCCGCCGGGAACCGGCGTGATTGCGCCGGCCTTCTCGCAGGCGGCTTCGAAATCCACATCGCCGACCGTCTGCATGGCGTTTTTACCTTTTTCGTTTTTGACCGGGTCGCCGTTCTCGTCGAATCCCTTTGGGATGCGATTGATGGCTACGTCAATGACGACAGCGCCTGGTTTGATCATGTCGGCTGAAATCAGCGCCGACAGGTCGGGGACTTTGACGTCTTCGCCGGCCTTCTTTTTTCGACGATACGCGCCCCATCGTGCCTGCGAAACGCCGGCAGCGACGATTAACACGTCAGCCCGACGGGTGTGAGCAGCGAGGTCTTTTGTGGCGACGTGGCAGACGGTAACGGTCGGCGATGCGTCCGGCGATTGCAGCAGGATCATCGCGATTGGTTTACCGACGATCTCGCTGTGCCCGACGATAACGGTTTCCTTACCGGCCAGGTCGTCGCACGTCCGCTTGAGCAGTTCTACTGCCGCCATCGGCGTACACGGCGCGACCGTCCCGCCGCCGTAGAACAATCGGCCCATGTTTTCCGGGTGCATCCCCTCAACGTCTTTTGCCGGCGAGATCGCCACCTGTACCCTGCGAGCGTCAATCTGGGCGGGCAGGGGCATCTGGAGGATGATTCCGGCCGTTTCGGACGAGGCGTTCAGTTCGGCGATTTTCGCCAGCAGGTCGTCCTGTGAGATTTCCGCCGGCAGGTTCAGCAGTTCGTACTCGATACCGACCGACTCGCACGCCTTGGCCTGCATGTTGGTATAGATTTTCGAGGCGGGGTTCTCGCCGACCTGGACAGCCGTCAGGTGAGGTTTTCTACCGGCCTTGGCCAACTCGGCGGCATCCGCCGTTACGCGCTTTTTGATTTCATCGGCGACGGCGCTGCCGTCAATAATCTTCGCTGACATGCGCAATTCTCCATATAGCGTAGGCTGGGCCGGAGCGAAGCGGAGACCCACCTTCTCTCCGCCGGAAACAAGGTGGGTCTCCGCTTCGCTCCGGCCCAGCCTACATTTTACCGGTTTTTCTTTGTGCCCTTTGTGGTTCAGATTTTTTAAAGTTTCAGCGCGTTATAGACGCTCATTACCGGTTCGGTTTTGTTGAGGCAATAAAGGTGCAGCCCCGGCGAGCCGTTGTCCAGAAGGTCCTGGCATTGTTCGATGGCGAACTCGATTCCTCTTTTTAATGTTGCTTCCGGATCGTCCGACAGCGGCTCGAAGATGTCCGTTACGGATTGCGGTATTGTCGCACCGCACCTGCCGCAGAATTCGACCAGTTTGGGGTAGCTGGTGATGGTGAGCATTCCCGGCAGCAGCCGCATTGTAACGTCCGCAGCCTCGACGCGTTCGCGGAATTCGTAGTAGATGCTGTTGTCGAAGAACAGTTGCGTGAAGACGACTTCGGCTCCGGCGTCCTGCTTGACCTTGAGATATTCGGTGTCGAGTTCCTTCGTCGGCGTATCGGGATGTCCTTCGGGGAAG
>DAOVLS010000126.1 GCA_030631125.1 Planctomycetales bacterium | reverse complement strand
GACGGGTCAGGAGGAAATTCGCCTGCGAAGGCCAGACGCGGAAATCCATCGCTTTCAAATCGGCTTGCAGTTTCGCGCGGGAGACTTTGATTTTTTCGGCGTTTGCGTTTTTGTGCGATTGGTCGGCGAAGGCAGCCGCTCCGACGGCAGCGGCGACGGCATCGACATTATAACTGTCCTTGACCTTCTGCAAGCCTTCCAGCAATGCCGGCTGCGCTACGCCGAAGCCCAGCCGCAGGCCCGCCAGCGAATAACCCTTCGATAGCGTTCGCAGGACGATGACATTTTCGCGCCGGCGGACGATTTCCAGGCAATCACCGTCGGCGAAATCGACGTAGGCTTCATCGACTACCAGCACGCCGTGAATTTTCCCCGCGAGGTCGTCGAGTTGTTCGACCGAACAGGTCGTTCCCGACGGGCTGTTGGGACTGGCGACGAACGTAACGGCGGCTACGGCTGCGGCCAGAGCGTTGGCGGGGAGGGAAAAATCCTCGCCGTAGGGGACCTCGACGTACCGACCGCCCTGGATTTGCGTCAGCGTCCGGTAGAGAACGTAAGTCGGCACGGCGTATGTTACAGCGTCGGCTGGGCCTGCGCAGGCACGGAGGATCATCGTCAGCACATCGTCGCTGCCGTTGCCCGCGATTATCCAGTCGAGCGGGACGTTCAATACATTCGAAACAATCCGGCGGAATGGCGTAGCCAACGGATCGGGATACCGCCTAAGAGTATTGTCATCGAGGCTGCAGAAAACTTCCATCGCCTTCGGCGACGGCGGATATGGGTTCTCATTGGTGTTGAGTTTGATTACCCGCTCACCGTCCGCCGGCTGCTCGCCGGGAACGTAACCAACCATTTTCTCGATATTTTGACGAAAATAACTCATACAAAACCTATTCGACACAGAGATTCTCTGCAATTGTCAATTGTCAATTGCCAATTGAAAGAATGTTTGGCGACTCCTCTTATCAATTGGAAATTGGCAATCGGCAATCTCATTCACCCACCTCTTTTGCTCGTCCTTATTTTTATCGCTCGTGCGTGTGCGGTGAGTCCTTCGCGTTCGGCGAATGCGATTACGTCGTCGGCGTCTTGGGCCAGGGCGGCAGCGTCGTAGCGAACGACGCTGGAGGCCTTGAGAAAATCGTTGGCCGACAACGGCCCGAAGAACCTAGCCGCCCCGCCGGTCGGAAGGACGTGCGACGGGCCTGCGTAGTAATCGCCCAGCGGCACGGGCGTCTGCGGGCCAAGGAATATCGCGCCGGCATTGCGGATTTTCGCAAGGGCCGCATCGTCGTTGTCGGTGATTATCTGCAAGTGCTCCGGTGCGAAATCGTTGGCTGTCTCGCAGGCAGCGTTAATGTCCGGCACGACGATAATCGCGGAATACTCTTTCAATGCCGCTTCGATTGCCTCTTCCCGTTTCAGTTTCGGCAGTTGCTCGGCGATAGCGGCGACTACGGCGTCGGCAAGTTTTTCCGACAGCGTAACCAGTACAGCCGAGCCGGGGTCGTGCTCTGCCTGGGCGAGCATGTCGGCAGCGACCCAATCGGCGCGGGCCGACTCGTCGGCGATTATAAAAACCTCGGACGGCCCGGCGATGCTGTCGATACCCACCCGCCCGAACAGTTGCCGCTTGGCCTCGGCGATAAATGAACTGCCCGGTCCGACGATCTTTGCAACGGGGGGGCGGATTGATTCCGTACCGAAGGTAACAGCCGCAAGCCCCGCCACACCTGATACACGATATATCTCTTTAATCCCCAGTTCGTCAGCCAGTGCCAAGATTGAAGGTTTGATGCTGCCGTCATCCTTTGGTGGCGTTACCATCACTATTTCCCGCACGCCCGCAACCTGGGCCGGCACGACTGTCATAATTACGGAAGATGATAACGCCGTTTCTGCTCCGGGCACGTACACAGCCACGCGGTTGATGGGGATATATCGCACGGCGAGTTCGCGTGATCCCCGTTTTAGCACCGGCGGGGCTTTTATAAGGATTCTCTCCTGATACTCGCGAACATTGGAGATCACTTTCCTCATAATTCGGATCATCCGGAGGGCATCCGGCCCCTCCTTCTCGAAGTCCTTGCGTCCTTTCTCGATATCCGGCTTAGGAACTCGAATCATTCCAGCGTTAAACGTCGAGCAGTGAAGTTGTTTAGTATCATCGATGACACGCTTGTCGCCGTCTCTCTTGACGCCTTCGATGGCGTCTTTCACCACCTCGCGCACGTTTACAGTGGAGGATGTCCCGGCGGCGACGAGTTCGCCGGCGCGGAGTTTGTCCCGCAAGGCCCGAACGGCAGGGTCGCACAGGGGCTTATCCGTTTTGATTATCTGTATGACCATAATGGCGCCACTTTTCATTCAACGGAAACTAACTCCGCCTTGCCAGAATTTCGTCCATCGCGTCTGTTTGTTTTTTCGACAATGCCGGCTTTTGATGATTATCCAGAATCTCCAATGCCTTTCGTCGCATGGCGGCGGTAACCGGTTCGGATCCTGCGGCTTCCCATGCCTCAAACATCCGCCGGTCAAAACACCCGGGGAACCACGCATCCCGCCGGAAATTCTCCAGCGTATGGCCCTCGGACAGGAAATCTCCCATGGGGCCGACACGGCCAATCACGTCGGTCGCCAACGTATCGTCGGTGATTTCAAATCCTGCCAGATAACGTTTGACCATACCTATCAATTCGTCCGCCAGGACAACGCTTTCTATCGAGCAGCACAAGCCGCCCTCAAGATAGCCTACGTCGTGAATCAGATTGCATCCGTTCATCGCGCTGGCGAGCAAAGACGCCGCCATTTCCGCCCCGGCCTGGGCGTCAACGACCTTCGAATCGGTGGCCCCGGCAATGCAGAATAACGGCAACCCGTACCTGCGGGCAAGGTCGGCAAAGGCGGTATTCATCATTTGCAGTTCCGGGCAGCCGTAAGAAAAGACCATCGTGCTCATATCCATAATGGTCGCATCGGCGCCGTAGATAAACGGAGCGCCGGGATTTTTTAACTGATGAATGACCAGCCCGGAAAGAGACTCGGCGCTGGCTTGCGCGATGCAGCCGGCCATCGTTACCGGAGCGGACGCGCCCATCATCGGGCTGGCGATGTAGATCATCGGAATCCCGTATTCGGCGGAAAAGAGCATCTTGCCCATCCCCTCCGGCGTATGGTGCAGTGGGCTGATCGGTTCGTTGTACAGTACGTACCGAGGTCGGCTTTGAAGTTCTTCAGCATCGCAACCAACAACAACCATCGCCAGGTCAAAAATGTCGCGCATGTCCGCGGCGTCGGCGGCGGTGAAAACAACCGGCTTGGCCGTATTGCGAACCAGTGCGTCGAACTGATGGACGTAACTGGTGATGCGGCTCGCGTCCGAGGCGATGCCCATCGACATGCAGAAATCGATATTTCCCAGCCCGTCGCAGAGTCCGGCGATACGTTCCACGTCGGCCTTGGCGCTCGACCGGTGCCGGTTTGTCTTCGGGTCGATCGTGCTGGGCAGGTCGGAGCCTGTTCCGAAGTTCACAGACTTACCTTCCAGCAGCATCGCCGGATTTCCGGCCCGGTCGAAAATCTCGATTTTCCCGGGAGCCGTACCGATGGCGGTATCGACCATGGCGTCGGGAATTCTGACACGGTCGCCATCGACAGCCGCACCGGCCTTTTTCAACAGTCCGATTGCCTCGGCGTTATGAACCACCACCCCTGTCCGGGCAAGGATTTCGAGCGACGCCTCGTGAATCCTTTCAACCTGTGAAGAGTCCAGAATACTGATGTTTAACGCCGCTTTGCTTTCCATGCTCACTGTGTCTCCCTTTTTCAATTACTCTGATGCTCATAGCGGCACTACTTTACGCCCGGCGAGGCCTCTCTGCAATAAATCGTATCACGCAGCGGACAAATGTTGCAACAGGGCTTGAAATCGACATGCTCAATCTGGTAGTATTCCTCGTCCAATAGACGCCCCCATCGTCTAGTGGTCTAGGATACCAGGTTCTCATCCTGGCGACAGGGGTTCGAGTCCCCTTGGGGGTAATGAGCAGACAGCAGTCAGCAATCGGCGGTCAGCGATCAGCAGCCCCACTGATTGCTGACTGCTGAATGCTTTTTTATAACCTGCCAAATTCAGACAAAGCCACCTCGGAAACGGTCGATTTGACATATCGCCCAAGGCGGGCGATTTCCTAACACTCTGCAAAATAAGGTGTTACCTGCATGGCACGGGCATTGCTCTACATTTATAAGGTATGGTTGCGGGCTTTGCGCGCACGCAGCCCGAAAGGAGTAAAAAATGGCATCGAACAAGATAATCGGCATTGACCTGGGAACCACAAACAGCGTCGTAGCCCTGATGGAAGGCGGATCGGCAAAGGTCCTGATCAACCAGCAAGGCTCAAGGCTGACACCGTCGGTGGTCGGATTCACCGACAAGGGCGAGCGTCTCGTCGGTCAGCCCGCACGGCACCAGCAGATAACCAACCCAAAGAATACCGTCTTTTCAATCAAGCGGTTCATGGGCCGGAGGCATAACGAAGTCGGCAGTGAAGAAAAGACCGTGCCCTACGAGATCGTCGGCGGGCCTGATGAACTGGTCAAGGTCCGCATCCGCGATAAGGACTACACCCCCCCCGAGATAAGCGCGATGACACTCCAGGACCTCAAGCGCACGGCTGAAGACTACCTCGGCGATAAGATCGAGCGGGCGGTCATCACTGTCCCTGCCTATTTCAACGACTCGCAGCGACAGGCCACCAAGGACGCTGGCGAGATCGCGGGGCTTAAGGTCGAGCGGATCATCAACGAGCCGACGGCGGCGGCCCTGGCATACGGGATGGAGGGCAAGAAGAACGAAAAAGTGGCGGTGTTCGACTTCGGCGGCGGGACGTTCGACATCTCCATCCTCGACATCGGCGACAACGTCTTCGAGGTCCTCGCAACCAACGGCGACGGACACCTCGGCGGCGACGACCTGGACGAGATACTTATCAACTACGCCGCCGACGAGTTCAAGAAACTCGAAGGCATCGACCTCCGCGAAGACGCCATGGCCCTCCAGCGCCTCAAAGAGGCCGCAGAGAAAGCCAAGTGCGAACTATCGACGGCAATGGAAGCCAATATCAACCTGCCGTTCATCACCGCCACCGCCGCCGGGCCTAAGCACCTGACGATGACGCTGACTCGCGCGAAGTTCGAGCAACTCGGCGAGCCGGTTTTCAATCGCCTGATCGGGCCTTGCAAGCAGGCGCTGTCCGACGCGAAACTCACCGCCGGCGACGTTGACGAGGTTTTGCTGGTCGGCGGATCGACGCGAATCCCGCGAGTCCGCGAGATTACCAGGGAAATTTTCGGCAAAGACCCGAACCAGACGATTAATCCCGACGAAGCCGTCGCTTTAGGAGCGGCGATTCAGGGCGGAATCCTCGGCGGAGAGGTCGAAGAACAAATGGTCCTGCTGGACGTTACGCCTTTGAGCCTGGGCGTCGAGACGCTCGGAAGCGTGATGACCAGACTCATCGAGCGAAACACGACCATCCCGACCGAAAAGAAGGAGATTTTCTCCACCGCCGCCGACAGCCAGACCGAAGTAACTATCCACGTCCTCCAGGGCGAGCGCGAGTTCGCCAGCGACAACCGGACTCTTGGCAGGTTCAACCTGACCGGAATCCCACCGGCTCCGCGAGGCGTCCCGCAGATCGAGGTGGCGTTCAACATCGACGCCAACGGAATCATCAACGTCTCGGCCAAGGACACTGCCACCGGCAAGGAGCAGTCCATCGAGATAAAAGGCTCTTCCGGCCTGGATGAGGCAGAGGTTGAGAAGATGCGTAAAGACGCCGAAGGCCACGCCGAAGAAGACAAGAAACGCCGCGAAGTGGTCGATCTGAAGAACGCCGGCGACGCAATGGCCTATCAGATGGAAAAAATGCTCAAGGATCAGGGCGAGAAGGTTTCCGGCGAGGATCGCGGCAACATCGAGTCGGGTATTTCGCAACTCCGCGAGGCCCTCAAGGGCGACGACGCGTCAGCCATCAAACGCGCGATGGAAAACCTGGAAAAATCTTCGCACAAGGTGGCAGAGGAGATGTACAAGACCGCCGGCGCTGCCGCTGCGCCACAGGGCGAACCCGCCGCCCCCGCCGAAGAAGAAAAGAAACCCGGCGACGACGACGTAATCGACGCCGAATACGATGTGAAAGAGTAGTCCACAAATTACACGGATTACACGGATTCAAGCGCGGCGGGCTTTGACCCGTCGCGCTTTTTTATGCGCGGATGCCAACGGTTTGGGATATAAACTTATGAGTTGGTAAACAGGGGATCCGCTGTGCCGATTTCGGCGTAATCGAGCGAATCAAAGCCGTTCGTCAGAAGGAGAACTGTAATGAATGCCAGGTTTTATGCGCTTTTCGTACTCCTCGCCGGCTGCCTGATCGGATGTCCGCACAACCGGTATGAAATCGAAATGAAACCGGCTGGGAACGTTCTGGAACGCACGCTGAGCGTTTCACGAGTTGGGGGCCAAACAGTTTCACCCGCGAAGGGTCAAGGCGATGAAACCAAACCAACTACATCAAAAGGCGAAAATTTAGAATCAGTACCAAATGAGGAACTGGACCGTTTGGGTAAAGTCTATCCCAAGCGCCTCAGCAAGCCGGGCGCCGAGGTTCACAAATTCAGGATCAAATTCACCGGCGAGACACCCAACGACGTCGGCGGGTTCGGCTCCTACAGGCGATTTGCCACCCGGATGGGCTGTGCCTCCATTTACGTCGAACGTTTTCGCGGCGACAAGAACCCAGCCCGCGCCGTTACTGAAAG
>DAOVLS010000330.1 GCA_030631125.1 Planctomycetales bacterium | reverse complement strand
GCGGGTCGGCGTCGAACCGGTGCGGGTCCCCGGAACATACGACATATTCGGGATGCTCATCAATGTCCGCGACATCCTTCTCAATAACAGGGGATTGTCGGATGCCGATCAGAGCGAACTTATCAGCGAGGCGATAGAATCGCTTGATGAGGTTATGGGCGGCCTGACCGACAATATGACCGCCGTCGGCGGACGCCTCCAGGCGATGGATACACTCAAAACGACGCTGGAAAACGTACAGGGCGATCTGGATATGCGCCGGTCAACACTCCAGGACGCCGATATTGTCGAACTCGCAGCCGAACTCGCCCGGACACAGACGTTCTATCAAATGATCCTGGCCGCTACCGCCAAGGTGCTCAACCTGTCACTGCTGGATTACCTTTGATCCGACATTTTATACACGCCTGTTCAAAAGTTTTACATCCATTCTGTGGATACCCGGCAGGTGGAGATAAGCGTTTGCTGCGATATTCTGTCCGGGAAAACAATTATTTATAAGACGTTATATTATAGAGTGTTATGTCGCTCATGTGTATTCGTCTTGCTCCGGGGGTAAAAAAAATTCGCCCGGACGTTTCTCGGCACTGAATTTGCACATTGCACCGGATACAGGCTGGGTATGCCGGTCTGGCGGGAACGGGTCTTTACGCTTTACCGACCTCGGTTGCGGACTGTGTAGGGATATAATCGGACATGATAGAAGCATCACAGACAGCCTTTCGCCCCACCGACCAGGGCGCGACGGAAACCAACGCGTGCGAACAGGAACTGGACCGCATCCAGAGGCGCCTTCTTGCCAATCCCGGCGACGGGGACGCCCTGGGCCGGGCTGGAACGTTGTTATACGAGATGGGTAGATTCTCCGAAGCGATCGCCCACCTGAAAAAGTTCCTTTCTTCCCGTCGGTGTCCGCTTTGCAAAGCCGGGCGGACGCATTATCGCGTCTTTGCGCAATTGGCTGACTGTTATGCCGCTTTGGACGATTTTCCGCAGTCTGAACGGTATTACCAGAGCGCCATTGACCTGGCGCCGACCCGGGCCGATGCCTACCTCGGTCTGGGAACGCTGGCGATGAAAAGGGAACAGTTCGAGCAGGCCAGAAAGTTCTTTCTGACCGCCGGAGACTTCCAGCCGGATTGCAGCGAGGCGTTCGCCGGACTGGCTATGATCCATCAGCAGCGGGCAGAATACGCCAAAGCATTCGATATGTACCTCAAGTGCCTGGAACTGGACACGGATAACCTCGTTGCACTGCTGGGGCTGTTTCAAACCTCCTGCGAGATGGGAAATTTCTCGCAAATCATCTACTACCTGGAGATATATCTGGACGGGCATCACGACGATACGTCGGTGCTTTTTTGCCTGGCGTCGCTGTATGCAAAGGAAGGCAGGCTCTCCGACGCCAGGCAGGCGGTGATGAAGGTCCTTGCACTGGAACCGAACAAACCGGAAGCTGTGGAACTACTGGTTGAACTGGAAAACGCTGATACGTAATGGAAAGACCGGAATACCGGAAGACCGTGGGGCCGGAATACCGTGAAAAACAAAAAGCGACCGGCCTTCGGCTCTGCCTTCGGCTCTGAGGCTCAGGCTCGAAGAGAAGACCGAAGAAAGGGACTTGGGAAAAACGGAAAGACCGGGGGATTGACGTGCTTACTTCAACGAAACGTAATTTGTCGGCATGCTCGCTTCAGCGAGGCATGTATTTCCCCGAGGGAAATATGAGAAAAACATGGGTAACGCCCCCGCATTTCTGTTGACGGAACTCCAGGACCTTCTGGAAGAGCAGGTCCGTTTTGCCCGAAACGGTAAAGCAGAGGAGGTTTCGTCGCTTATGACGAGGGTTGACGAACTCCTGGCGGAACTGTCTGCCTGCCCCTCGCTGCCGCGCGACAACGAGCAGTGCGAACATATCCGGCGACTCTACAACGAGTTGTGCCTGATGCTCACTGCACAGAAAAGCGAGTTATCCGAGAGGCTCAAGAAAATGCATACAGGCAAGAACTCGCTGCGGGCATATCGGAGTGCTTCATCCGCACGGTGAAGGGATACCGCCTGGGCGAAATCTACTCTAGGTATTTTTGAAGCACAAAATCAGCACTATTGCCTATCTATTAAATCACCGCGGCGAACCGATTAAAAGAAGGAACGGTGAATATTGGGTCGAGAGTGCGGTAAATGAACGATGGTGCAGAACGGATTTTGCGGTCCGTCGTAACGGTGGGGGAGGATTCTGCCTGGGCGGCCCGGCAGGCCGAGGCCCTTTGCGAATCGGTCGGCGAGGTCGTCCCGGCCGGGGGTCTGGCCGCTGCGCCGGACCTTATACGCCGGCTTTGCCCCGATCTTGTCCTCGTCCAAGCCATTTCACCCAGCAAGACCGTCCAGTTCATTCATAAGGTCCAAGCCTTTTCGCCGGATGTGCCGGTGGTCGTTGTTTCGGAAACGCCTTTGGTGGATAGGGCTGTCCGATTCATTCGGGCTGGGGCGTTTGACTACATCGCCGGACCTCTCGACGAGAAGACCATCGCCCGGCTGATTGACGGGATGAAAACGGCGAAAGCCTCTCGTACACAGCATCATCAGCGGCTCTTTTGCGAGGAATGTCCACCCGGCGTGGAGATCGTCGGGCAGAGTCCCAGCCTTGTTAAATGCCTCGAAACGATTCGTCTGGTGTCGGAAAGCCGATGCAACCCGGTGCTGATTCTCGGCGAAACGGGCGTCGGGAAGGAACTGGCCGCCCGAGCCGTCCACTGGTGGCGATACGGAGATTTTGAGCGATTCATCGCCGTCAACTGCGCCGCTCTGACCGCAACCCTCCTTGAAAGCGAACTGTTCGGGCACGTCAAGGGCGCATTCACCGGTGCGGACCGCGAAAAGACCGGGTTGTTTGAACAGGCCAACGACGGCAGCATCTTCCTCGACGAGATCAGCGAAATGACGCCGGAACTCCAGGCAAAACTGCTTCGCGTTCTACAGGAGCGGACTTTCCGTAAAGTCGGTGGTAGCAAAGACATACACTGCAACGCGACAATCGTGGCCTCAAGTAACAAGAACCTCCTCGCCGAGACCCAGACCGGAAAGTTCCGTCAGGACCTGTATTATCGCCTTGCGGTCTTTCCGATAACCATTCCCGCCCTTCGCAACGAGGACCGTTGCGGTGATATTGGTCTGCTGGCGGAGTATTTTCTCGAATCGTCCGGAAATCCCGCTCGCGACGGCGCGACCCGGCTTGGCGAGGAGGCAAAACAACGTCTTATCCAACACAATTGGCCCGGAAACGTCCGTGAACTGCGAAACGTTATCGAGCGGGCGATTATCCTGGAAAAAGGCGACGAAATCTCCGTTTCGAGCCTGGTTTTCGATGGTCAGGAGGCCCAGACCACGCCGGAACAGGCA
The DNA here is from genome assembly GCA_030631125.1 of Planctomycetales bacterium. The sequence continues at coordinate 462 of DAOVLS010000330.1, read as the reverse complement.
CCGTCTGCGCCTGCGCCAAAACCCGAAAAGGAATTCTCGTTGAAATCGGCAGAACGCGAGTTCATCGTCCGGGCATTGCGGGAGACAGGCTGGCAGCGTACGCGAGCCGCCGCCCTTCTGGGAATCACGCGAGCAACGCTGCACGCGAAACTGAAACGATACGACATCCACGCCCCCGAAAAACTCATCCCAGAAAACAGTCCCGTCGCATAATTTTAATTGGGGGACACCATACTATTTTTTACCTCTCTGCATTGCCCTCTTGAGTTTGTCAGGTAAAAAATAGTATGGTGTCCCCCAATTAAATAAAAACCATTGGCGTATACGGATGTTTGGTGTTAGTATTTCTTCATGGCAAGACTTGCACGAGTCGTGGTTCCGGGAATGCCGCATCACATTACGCAACGCGGCAATCGAAAGATGCAGACATTCTTCAGCGAGGACGATTACCGGCTGTACCTT
>DAOVLS010000042.1 GCA_030631125.1 Planctomycetales bacterium | reverse complement strand
TCCGTCGGACTGCTCCGCCCGGCAGGTGGAGAAGGAATATACTATCCCTGTCAGCATCACCGCTATCAGCAACCAAACAACAACTCTCATCGTCCGTTCCTTCTTATGCCGCTCCGGTATATAGGCCTGTCAAATTCATGAAAACCTAATTTTTCCGAACGGGAATGTCAAGGAGAAAAGGGGTCGTGACCTTTTGAAACGGTAAAGATAACCCTTTGTCATAAGGGGGCTTCCGAATCCAAAAGGTCCCTGACCCCCCCCTTTTTCTCTTTTGGTTTTTTATCACGGTCCGCCCCCCTCTTTCCACAGGACCTTCAGTCCTTCGTTGTATATTCGTGTGAAGTTCCGGCAGGCCTCTTCGGGGGTCCGCCGTCCCTGGGAGATGTAATTCAATTCATCCAGCGCCCTTTGGCGATATGAGCCCATTTCTCTGAAATCAAAATCCTTCGGTCGGGCGTCAGCCATGATCTCCGCCCAGATATAGTCGTGTTCGGGCGGGTCGCCGGGATGATGGACCAGCCTTTCAACCACGGCGCGATTTGCCGCCACTCCCCGTCCGGTCCGCATGGACAACTCGCTGGAGTATTCGTTGATGAGGAACTTAGCCAGGCGCCAGGCCTTCTCAGGATAGCGCGTCTTCGAGGAGATCATCCATCCCCCGCCGATGAAAACAGTCGCCCTGTTGACCGGGCCTTTCGGAAGCGGGGCAACGTCCCATGCGAAATTCGTCTTGCCGAAGAGGTCCGCATAGGCCCATCGCGTCGTCATCATCATCGCAAGGTGCTGTTCCAGGAAGAACCTCCCCATGGTTTGCTGGCTGGCGCCCTCGATCTGTGTGTAAGCCGTCAGCGTACTTTTATCCACCCACATCATTTCGTACAGCCAACGAATACCGGCGATCGCTTCGGGAGAGTCCATCAGGCAGCGTTTCTTGTCGGCGCTGATGATCTCGCCGCCGTTCTGCCAGACGTAGGCGGGAAAACGGTTCAGGCTGAACGAGATGGAAGCGCCGTACACGTCGATCTGCCCGTCGCCGTCACGGTCCTGGGTCAGTTCCCTGGCGGCGTGGCGGAAATCCGCCCAGGTCCACTTCCCGCTGGGATAGGTCAGCGGCTTGTCGCGATGCTTGCTGTTGTATTCGTCAAAGAGATTCTTGTTGTAGAACAGCGCCACGGGCGAGCCGTGGTCAGGCAGGGCGTAAATCTTGCCTCGATACCGCATGCCCTTGACCGTCGCGGGGAAGTAAGCGTCCAGGCTGAATTCCTTGTCGTCAGCAATGAACTTGTCCAACGCCAGCACGCTCTTGCGCTTGGCATAGTAAGGTATGTCCTGGTAGGCGATTCCGGTTACGTCGGGCGCTACCCCGCCGGTAACCATCGTCAGGTACTTATCGGAGTTGCCTGTAACCAGACGGACCTTGACATCGGGATTTTCGGCCTCGAAGGCGGCTATCCGCTGGTGGTTCATCTTGTTGTAGGGGGCGTAGTCCCAGTCAAACAGGGTCAGTTCCACCCGTCCGCCGACCCGCTCTGACCGGCAGGTGGAGAAGGCATATGCCACCCCCAGCAGTATCAGCCCCGTTAGCATCCAGATAACTACTTTCATCGTCCGACCTTCATTATTCTGTCCCGACGAGAGACAACTGCTCCTTGCACCGGACCGATGATACTGGCCGAATGGGCGGCCTGCAAGGGCAGGAACTCCGGTTTGCCTACTTGTCTATCTTGAAGTAGTAGTCGTCCGGTTCGATGAGATTCGGATCGTCCGCCGGGAACCTACCGCCAACAGTTCCGCACACGATGAAAGAGATGACGATTTTCAATTTCCAATTTCCAATTGGAGAGACGTTCAGCTCCGATTCTGTTCAATTGAAAATTGGCAATTGGCAATTGCTCCTACCCTTTTATCCCGCCGATGTTGATGCCTTTTATGAAGTATTTCTGTCCGATGATAAAGGCTATCAGCAGCGGGATAATATCCAGGACGGACGCAGCCATCATGAGCGTCCACTCGGTGCTGTGTACGCTCTGGAATGAGCGGATCAGGATTGTCAGCGGCATGATTTCCTGGTGGTATGTAACGATCAGCGGCCAGAGGTATGCTCGCCAAGCGCCCATGAAGGTGAAGATTCCCAGCGTTGCCAGCGCCGGCTTACTCAGGGGCATCATTATCCGCCAGTAGATACCCCACGTGCTCGCTCCGTCGATTCGGGCTGCCTCTTCGTAGTCCCTCTCGATTGACATGAAGAACTGCCGGAGCATGAACGTTCCATAGGCGGTGAACATACCCGGTACTATGAGCGTGAAATAACTGTCCAGACCCACGGGCCTGCCGACATAAACGCTGCGGTACATGTAATAACTTTGCGAAAAGACGTTCACGTCGGTTCCGGCCAGCCAACTCAATGCCCCGTCGAACAGCAGCGGCATCTTGCTGGTGAGGATGAATACGGGGATCATGGTAACCGAGCCGGGGATCATCATGGTCGCCAGGTATGCCAGGAAGAGTTTGTCGCGTCCGGGGAATTTAAGCCTGGCGAATGCAAAGGCTGCAAGACTGCTGGTGAAGACTTGTCCGAAGGTAACACAAGCGGCGATGATGATCGTGTTAACATAGGCCCGCCCGAACGGGACGGCCTCAACGGCCTCGCCGAAGTTGTCGAACTGCGGGAACGATTCGGGCACCAGCCATCGCAGGATGCCGGTTTTCTCGACGGAGATGTTGACGTGTTCGGCGTCGATAAATGCAGTCCGTATCATCCATACGAACGGGAAGATCATGCTGAGCGCCAAGGCCGAAAGAAATACGTAAGTTACTACCGTTGTCAGGCGGATAGGCTTGCGTTGTCGGGTTAGCGTGAGTGGTTTATCCATAGTGCACAAGCCTTTGACTGAAGTGCCAGTTTATAAGTGTCAGGATCAGCACAACTATGAACAGGAACCATGCGATACTGGCGGCGTATCCCATGTTGAACCACTGATACGCGTTGTTGTAAATGTAGTAACTGATAGTGGTGGTGGACCCTGCCGGGCCGCCGTTGGTCATGACCTGGGCCTGCATGAACCCGCCCTGGAAGCCCCTGATGACACCCATCACGAAGATGAAAAATGTCGTCGGGCTGACCATAGGCCAGGTTATCTTCCAGAACCGCTGCCAGGAACTGGCGCCGTCGATTTTAGCGGCCTCGTACAACTCCGGCGGGACGCCCTGAAGGGCCGCCAGGTAGAGTATCATGTTGAACCCGCCCATCGAACCCCAAAGACCCATCAGGATCAGCGACGGTTTGGACCAGTTTGGGCTACCCAACCATTTGGGGCGGATTTCACCCCATGCCGACCATGCCGACAACTCTCCTCCAAACCAGCCCACCAGGTTGCGAACCCCGTCGTAGATCCACGACAGGGCATCATAGATGCTTCCCAGGAACGCGTTCAGCGCGCCGAATTCAGGGTTGAATATCCACATCCACAGTATCATCGTTCCGATACCGGCGGTGATGGACGGAAGGAACAGCAGTGTCCGGAAGAATACCATCCCTTTCAATTTCTGGTTCAGTATGACCGCTAAAAACAGCGACAGGAAGATGCTGAGTGGGATACCCGCCATCAGGAAGACGGTATTTCCGACGTATTTCCAGAAATCCGCATCTCCGATAAGTCTCTGGAAGTTATTCAGTCCGACCCATTTTGGCGGGTTGATGAGATTCCACTCGAACGCGCTGAGCACCAGAGACGCCAGGACGGGAAGGCTGACAAATATCAGGAACCCCAGTGCATTGGGCAGGAGGAACAGGTATCCGGCCAGGGCGGCGCGGCGGCGCCAGGCGGCGACCGGGTTCTTTGACATATCGAGATCGAGCATTTTATCTTTCACCGCCCGGTCTCCCTGTTCTTTCTTTCCTGTTCCTCTCTGTCGCGCTGTTCTTTTTCACGCAGCGCCTTCAATGCCTCGTTGAAATACCTTGTGCAGTTGATGCAGGCTTGTCGGGGCTTTCGACGGTCGTAAGGAAGTTCGTAAATTTCCTCCATCGCCTTGTCGAACTTGGGTCCGGCCACTCCCATCCTGTACTCGAAGTCCTTGGGCCGACAATCTTTCATAACGTCGATCCAGAGGTAATCGTGGTCCGGTTTATGCCCCGCGACATTGGTCATTTTCTCGGCTACGCCCATATGGGCTGTCATTGCCCGTCCCGCCTCCATACCCTTTTCGTTCGATTGAGCGCCGACGAGGAACTTTGCAACGCGCCAGGCCTCATTGAGGTTGTGCGTCTGCGAGGGGATCATCCATCCTCCGCCGATGTAGATGCTCGTCCTGATTCCCGTATCCGGATTCTTTGGCGGAAGGGCGATGTCCCACTCGAAATCCGTAAGGAGTTTGCCCTCTTCCAACAGTTCGCTGTATGCGTACCGCGTTGTCAGAAGCATCGCGATACGCTTTTCTTTAAAGCGGACACTATCGTTCTGTTCGCTTACTCCCTCCATCTGGGTCTGGGCGGTCGGGGCGCATTTGTACTTCCACAGCATATCGTACATGAACTGGATGCCCCGGATTGCCTCGGGTGAATCCATCAGGCAGTGGGTCTTTTCCTTGTTGATGACTTCGCCGCCGCTCTGCCAGACGAACATTGGAAAGCGGTTTCTGTGGAAACCCATGGCTCCCCCGAAGACGTCGATACGACCTTTTTTATCCTCCTGAGTCAGCGCCACCGCGGCGCGGCGGTAATCGTCCCATGTCCAATTATCGTTGGGGTATTCCAGTAGCGGCTTTCCGGATTTCTTGCTCTTGGCGTTGTATTCGTCGAAGAGGTTCTTGTTGTAGATAATCGCCACCGGCGAGCCGGTGCTGGGAAGCGCGTAGATTTTGCCATCGTACGTTAACGCTTCCAGCGTGGCGGGGAAATAATCATCCCGGTTGAAGTAATGCTTGGCGCCGAAGTACTCGGCGCAGGAGAATTCCCTGCCTTCGGCGAGGGCTTTATCAAGCGACGCTATGGCACGTTTCTTTGCAGCGCCGCCGGCGACGGACTCGTCCAATTCGACGAATATGGCCTTGCGCTTTGCGTTGATGTTGGATATTTTATCCAACGCCAATATCTTGTCTTTGTCGGAGTCGAAGTATTCGGCGAGGCTGAATTTTCTGCCGTCGGCGAGGGACTTGGTCAATGCCGACAGGGCGTTGCGCCTGGCGGCGTCGGCGGCGACGGACTCATCCAGCGCCATTATGGCCTTACGCCTGGCGGCGGGATCGGCGATCTTGTCCAGCGACACAATAGCCTCGCGTTTCTTCTCGTCGGCCTCTATCAAATCGTTCAGCGGCAGTATGCTCCCGCACTTGGCGTAGAAGGGGATGTGCCCATAGCCTGTGGCGACTACGTCGGGCGCCACCTTGGCCGTTACCATCGTCTGATATTTGTCTTCCTGCCCCGTAACCAGCAGCACCTTTATATCGGGGTTATCGGTCTCGAATATCTTTATCAACTCGCGGTCCAGTTTGATCTGGACGGCAAAGTTCCAGTCGAAGATGGTAATAACCACCCGCCCCTGCGAGGATTCGCTCTGGCAGGTGGAGAAGGAGTACACTATCCCCACCAGCACCAGCGCCGTCAGAAGCCACACAACTACTTTCATTGTCTTTTCCCTGTTACGCCGCTCCGGCCCGGACGCTCGCCGGAGTACAGCAGTTTAATTTACCTTGCCCGGAGTGTAAAGGGTTTCTTCTGACGTATTGATCTGCGGGCGGAGGCGAATTTACCCCTTGTCATTATCATCGTCGGCGCGTATGTTCTGGCGGAGGTTATTGGGACTTTCGGCGAATAAGGGGTTTGATTCGACATGAACGTACTGATTACAGGCGGGGCGGGTTTCATCGGTTCGCACCTGACCGAAGCGATGATCGGCGCAGGCCACAGCGTTACCGTTGTTGACGACCTATCGACAGGTTCGTTCGAGAACATACGCAGCCTGACCGGACGCGAAGGTTTTCGGTTCGTCCGCGAGTCTGTTCGCAACGACACAACCATGGCCGTGCTGATCGACCGTTGCGACGTGATATTTCACCTTGCCGCCGCTGTCGGCGTCCAACTTATCGTCGATAAGCCCGTTCACACCATCGAGACGAACATACACGGCTCGGAGGTGGTGTTGAACCTCGCCAATAAGTTCGGGCGAAAAATCTTCGTCGCCAGCACTTCCGAGGTGTACGGAAAGAGCGACAAGATCCCCTTCAATGAGGACGACGAATCGGTGCTTGGCCCGACGCGGTTCACGCGATGGTCTTATGCGTGCAGCAAGATGGTCGATGAGTTCCTCGCCCTGGCCTATCACGACCAGTACGGCCTGGAGACGGTTATAGGCCGACTTTTCAACACTATAGGCCCGCGACAGACGGGCGCTTACGGCATGGTCGTGCCGAGGTTCGTCCGCTCGGCCCTGAAGGGCGAACCGCTGGAGGTCTATGGTACAGGTCAGCAGAGCCGATGCTTCACGAACGTCGCCGATGTCGTCGGCGCGCTGACAAAACTGATGGACTGCCCCGAAGCCGTCGGGCGGGTCGTCAATATCGGCTCGGACGAACCGATTACTATCGCCGGTCTGGCTGAAAAAATCATCGAAATGACAGGTTCGAGCAGCGAGGTCCGCCGCCTGACCTACGAGCAGGCCTACGGTCGGCCCTTTGACGACATGCTCACTCGCAAGCCGGACCTTGGCAGGATCGAGGGCTTGATAGGTTACAAGCCCCAATATTCGCTGGATGAAACGCTTCGTCAGATAATCGAGTACGAGTCCGCCCGCCAGGAATGAGAGCGTCCGGGGAGGAATTCTTGAAATCAGGGGGGTCGAGTTGTCATAATATCGCGGCACCTGAACCTTTATATGCAGGATAGTGACGGTATGAAGTGCTACATAGGAATAGACATCGGTGCAATCAGCATCACCGCGGCAGTAATGGTTGACGACGCTGGTGGTCTGGTTTTTCCGGACGGGCAATTCACATCCGCCCGAAGCAGCAACGGGGCCGCCCTATGGCTCAGCGAGTATCGCCGGACACGGGGCAGGCCTATCGAGGCCGCTACTGAGATCCTGGAGCAGATTATCACCGTCGTCGGGTCTGACGGCGTCGCCGGTCTGTGCCTTACCGGTTCGGCCGCCCGGTTGGTAGCCGAAAAACTCGCATCCGAGACTGTCAACGAATTCAAAGCCATTTCCCTGGGCTTATCGGCAATGGGCGTTCAGGTGCGCACAGTCTTCGAGATGGGCGGGCAGACCAGCAAGTACCTGCTGCTGGACAGTGGTGGCACAGGTTTTCAACCTGTGCAAGGCACAGATTACAAATCTGTGCCACCTTACTCCATCGCAGACTACGCCACGAACGGCGATTGTGCGGCAGGGACGGGTGCTTTTATCGACCAGCAGGCGGGTCGGCTTCAGTTCGCCGTCGAGGATGTCGGGCGGATTGCCCTGGAGTCCGAGCGGACCGCACAAATCGCCGGGCGGTGCAGCGTCTTTGCAAAAAGCGACATGATCCACGCCCAGCAGAAAGGCTATACGCCGGGCGAGGTGCTCGCCGGTTTGTGCCGGGCGGTGGCGAGGAATTTCCGAATGGCTGTCGTCCGCTCGCACCCGGTCGAAGCACCTGTCGCGTTTATCGGCGGGTTGGCGGCCAACGCCGCCGTCGATCGCGCGATGCGGGAGGGCTTCGAACTGGACGAGGATGATTTTATCGTCCCGGACAATTTCGCCCACATCCCCGCCGTCGGCGCAGCGGTACTATCCCGGCAGCAGGGGCGACAAACAGGATGGAGCCTCGCGGCGCAGATGGAGCAGATTCGGGCCGCCTCCGACGCCTCCGGCGGAAACTTCCCCACCGCAGAACCGCTCAGCACGCACCGACTCCTGCTGCTGCGGGACCAGGTCGAACCGGTCGAACTACCCTACGGCGGCGAGAAAATCGACGCATACCTCGGTATCGACATCGGGTCGGTCTCCACCAACCTGGTCGTAATCGACAAATCCGGCGGGGTAATCAAGGAGATATACACCCGCACACAGGGCAGACCTATCGAGGTTGTTTCAGCCGGTCTGACCGAAATTGCCGAAGACGTTGACGACCGAGTGGTCATTCGCGGTGTCGGGACCACCGGGAGCGGTCGCGAACTGGTAGGACAACTCGTCGGTGCCGACACAATCAACGACGAAATCACCGCGCACAAGACCGGAGCGACCTTCGTAGGTCAGACAATGCTCGACGGGCGCGTTCCCGACACCATCTTCGAGATCGGCGGGCAGGACGCGAAGTTCATTTCCCTCCAGGACGGCGTGGTGGTCGATTTCACCATGAACGACGCATGTGCGGCGGGGACAGGATCGTTCCTTGAAGAACGGGCGGAAGAATTGGACATATCCATCATCGGCGAATTCGCCGCTCTTGCGCTTTCCAGCGACGCCCCTATCCGCCTGGGTGAGCGATGCACGGTCTTTATGGAGCGGGATGTAGCCGATTACATGCAGCGCGGCGCCGACAAGGCCGACCTTGTGGCCGGACTTGCCTATTCGGTGGTCTATAACTACATCAACCGCGTTGTCCGAGGCCGGCATATCGGCGAGTGCATCTTCTTTCAGGGCGGGACGGCCTACAACGACGCGGTGGCAGCGGCGATGTCGGCGGTGCTTGGCAAGGAGATAATCGTCCCGCCGCACAACGGCGTCATCGGCGCTATCGGGGCGGCCCTTTTGTCCAGAGACAAAATGACAACAACCTCCGGCGCCGAAGCCTCGGAACAGGCAGGGCAATATGTTCCGGTTGAAGGCACGGACGAGACGCCCGTGTTCCAGTCCACCCGGTTCCGCGGATACGATATGTCAAAGGTCGATTACAGCCTCCGCGAGTTCACCTGCAAAGGCTGCTCAAACCACTGCGTCATGCAGGAGTTCACCGTCGCCGGCGAGAAGACCTACTGGGGCGACAAGTGCTCCGACCGCTACCGCAAACGCTCCAAGAGCACGACCAAGCCGGTAATAGACGACCTGTTCGCCTTCCGCGAGAATCTGTTTAACGATGAAACAGACCTGCCGGCTGTTCCTGAAGGTGCGCCGAAAATCGGCATCCCGCGTGCGATGTTTGCGATGGACTTTCTGCCGTTCTGGCGGACGTTCTGGCGGCACTGCGGTTTCGAGACGGTCGTTTCCGAGCCGACCAACAGTAAGACAGCCGCTGCCGGGCTTAGCCACGTCGTCGCTGAACCCTGCTTCCCCGTAATCGTCGCACACGGGCACGTAGCCGAACTGCTTGAAACCGGCGTCGATTACATTTTCCTGCCGAACACCGTCTCGACCGAGACGAAGTGGATGGACAACGAATCGCACATCTGCCCGTGGGGCCAGACGCTGCCTTTCGTCGTCCGCCGAGCGCCGGCGTTCGAGGAGCATATCGGGAAATTCCTCGCGCCCTGCGTGCGGTTCCGCGAAGGTCCCAAGGCCGTCGGAAAAATAATGCGACAGTTATGCCGCCGGTTGGGCATCAAAAACAAAATGGTCGATTCCGCACTCTCGCAAGCCTTCGAGACCCAAAAGCGTTTCCGGCAGCGGCTTATCGAAGCCGGCCGGGAGGCTCTGGCGACGCTCGACAGGGAGAGCAAGCCCGGAATCGTCATCATAGGTCGGCCTTACAACGTCCACGACGCCGGCGTCAACCTCAACGTCGCCAAAAAACTCCGCGATTATTACGGCGTCAACTGCATCCCCATCGACTGCCTCGAAACCGACGAGGTGGACATCCGCGACGTCAACGAGAACATGTTCTGGGAGTATGGCCGGCGTCTTATCGCATCGGCCAGGATAGTAGGCGAGCGGTCCAACCTGCACATTATCCACATTACCAACTTCAAGTGCGGGCCTGACTCGTTCATCAGGCACTTTATCCGCACCGCCTCGGGCAAACCGTTCCTGTCGCTCCAGTTCGACGGGCACAGCAACGACGCCGGAATGATGACACGCTGCGAGGCCTACCTCGACAGCAAGGGAATCCTCCGCCCGTGGCGAAAGGACTTCACCGCCGAAGCCGAAGACGTATTGGCGCAGGTCCCGTAAGGGATGCCGCACATTTGAAATCCGTGTGAGATTCGATAAGGCAAACGGAGAAGAACAATGAACGTTATCTACATCTGTGTTGACACGTTGCGGGCCGATCACGTCGGGGCCTACGGATACGCCAAACCCACCACCCCCAACATCGACCGACTGGCGTCCGACGGAGCGGTATTCCTGAACTCCTATCCCACGGACGTGCCGACCCAACCGTCGTACACCTCCGTCTTTACCGGAAAGAAGGGAACGACTACCGGGGTGGTAACCCACGGCCACCCTGAAAGCATCATCGACGGTTCCGTGGCGACCTTTCCTCAAGTGCTCGCCCAGGCAGGACACCTCACAGCGGCGGTCAGCACTCTCTATCGGTTTCGCAGGTGGTTCGCCCAGGGCTTCGAGCACTACATCCAGCCCGACATGGGCACGTGGCTGCAACACATCACGGCCGATAAGGTGAACCAGGCGGCGATCCCATGGCTGAAGGCATATGGCGGCAGCAAGAAGGATTTCTTCCTCTTCATGCATTACTGGGACCCGCACACACCCTACAACCTGGCCCCGGAAAAGTACGTCAAGAAGTTCTACCAGGGCGATCCGTACTCATCGAACCCCGAAAGCGTCGCTCGGATCAAGGCCAATCCGGTCCTCGATTTCTGCGCACGTCTGACAATCCCCGAATACGACAAGGGGCTTACGGACTGGAACTACACCATCGCCCAGTATGACGCTGAAATCAACTACGCCGACGAGCATATCGGCCAAATCATCTCCACGCTGGAAGAGATGAATATCCTCGACGATACGATGATCCTCATTACCGCCGATCACGGCGAGGCATTGGGCGAGCACGACGTGTATGCGGACCACTGGGACGTCTATGAACCCACTGCCCGCGTCCCCCTCATCATTTACTACCCCGGGCAGGTCAAGGCCCGAAAGATCGAGGCCCTGGTTCAGCACACGGACTTCGCACCCACCATACTCGAGGCCTTCGGCGTCTCCACGCCGGAGGATATGGAGGGCAAGAGCCTCTGGCCGCTCCTGCGGGGCAAGACGGACCAACACCATGAAATCGTTACCACCAGCACCGGTTTGTGGGAGGCCCAGCGGGCTTTGCGCAAGGGCAAGTGGAAACTTATCAAGACCATAGACAGGGGTTTCATCCCGTTGGAACCGGCCAGCGAACTGTATGACCTTGAAAACGACCCGTGGGAGACCAATAACCTCGCCGGTTCGGAAAAAGATATGCTGGCGGACATGGAGCGGGAGTATCACCGCTGGCTTGAGGAAAACCTTCAGATGCGCCCCGACCCGCTCCGCCTGGCGGCCCAGTTGGGCGTGGGCACCAGACGCGTCCAGGAAGAGTGGGAGAGGATCCAGCGCCAGGAGAAATCTACTCCTCCAACCCGTGCTGAAATAGACAATGAGCCGGTCATCCCTGAACAGGAGAGCGTCTGGTGAGCCACGGGGATGAGGTTTCCGCAATGACAGAAACAATTAAACAGACAACCCGTTCCCGTCAGGGCGCCCCTCGCCGGGACAAACTCACCGGCAGGACGCTTTGGATACCGCGGATGACATACGCCGGGGCGCGGATGATGGCGGCGGTGTTTCGGTCTATCGGTATCGACGCGGCCGTTACGCCCGAATCCGACGAGCGGACGCTCGAACTGGGCGGACTCTACACCAGCGGCGAGGAATGTTACCCGGAAAAAGTTACCATCGGCGACTTCCTGCGGATTATCCACGCCGACGATTTCGGCCCGGACAAAACGGCGTTCCTTATGCCC
>DAOVLS010000193.1 GCA_030631125.1 Planctomycetales bacterium | reverse complement strand
GGTTGCCTCGGTCAGGCCGTCAGCCGAATCGTTCCCTGATGTGGTAACATAATACGTCTTTGCTATGGCCCCCTCCGCTCCAAGGCCGGGAACAACCCCGGTTTCCTCGTTATTGCCGCTCACAAAAACCAGCAGATATGCCGTAACTACAGCAACCGACGCCACTAACAGCACACTTGTCGTTCGTCCCATCTGTTTGTACCTCTTCTTGACGGCAAGAAAACCCAGCCGCTTATTCGTCCAATAACTTCCCTACCTGTCCCGCCGCGCTAAGCGCACATTTGCTCGCTAGCCGCTGGCAAGAATGGTTGACACCTACGGTGCCGTAATCAGGTCCAGATCGTCCAGTAGTGTCGTGGTGTTCAGGCGGGAGATCATCTCGTCCATCGTGTTGACCGCGCCGCTTCGGTTGTAATCGTGATGATTTTCGATGCCCGCCGGGTTCAGTTTGGACTTGTGCGGGTCGTGTCTGGCGCGCATCTCGTCCATGGTGGTAACTGCCGTATCCGTCGTAGAGTCGCCCGAATCGCCCACGGCGTTGCCGAAATAGAACACGTCAGGACCAAACAGTCCTGTAGCCGCGGTCGCCTTGACAGTTACCTGTAACCACTGCTTCCGGATGGCGTTATCCGCCCAGATAATCGTAATGCGGTCGGAACCGCCGGCGCCCGCGCCCTTACGGACGCTAACGCTGCTCGGTTCCGCTGCTGTGGCCCACCAACCGGGAGGAAGGCTGTCGTTGCCTGCCTTAAAGACGAAATCCGATTTCGTCGGCGTGCCCGGCAGGTTGGCGATATCGACCATCAGGCCGTTGATTCCCCGACTGTAACTGGTGTAATTGGCGAACGTCGCTTTCTGTCCCGGAAGCAGCGCCGTCTTATTCGTGGCGATAGCCCCGTCGTCGGCGGCGTTGGCGCCCGCATCGTTTCCGTCGAAGGCGGAATTGTTATAGAAGATGCGCCTTCCGACAAGCACCGGACTACCGGTCTCGAGCGCTCCGATGTCCGGGGCGCTGCCGTTGAAAGGCAAACCCACGTTCATGCCTGCGTTGATGCAGAGGCTGTTGCTGCCGAGACGGCAACTCCACGCTCGCGTCCAATCCGGCATGAACTTCGGGCTCAGCGAGCCGAGTTGGTACGCCGTGAAAGGTCCGACAAACTTCGGATCGACGGATATGTCCGTGGCGCCTTTGCCCGTCCAGTTGGGGAACCAGTCGTTGTGCTCGAAGATGGGGTTCTTTCCGGCCTCCGGTCGCCACGTCCAGACCGTTCCGTCCGGGAAACGCCGGGTCTTATGCGCGGCGCCTTCTGGGTAGATCGGACCAGGGGAGACTCTCGCTTGTATCTGGTTTTGATAGAAGATGTTGTTTCGCAGCAATGGAGCGGTGCCGGAATAGACCTGCAAGGCGAACTTGCAGTTCACGAACGTGTTGTTATAAACCTCGCAATCGGCCTGCACAAAGAGCGCCGGCTGACCGTTCCCGTTTTCACTGACGATAATGTTGCCGTACAACTTCGCTCCCGTCGCTATCGGATGGACGGCGATACAGCCTTCACCGTCTCCACCATAGACGGAGTCTATGAAGTTGTTGCGAACGATGCAGTCGGAGACGTTTGCCACGCAGATCGCCCGCTTGGCGCGGTAGCCAAGAGCCGGGCGGAAGACATTGCCTTCCACCACAATCCTCTCGGAGCGAAGGTATCCTTCCTCCACCGAGTCGTCGTTCTGCCCGACGTAGATGGCCGAATAGAGGAAGCCCTCGAACGTGTTGCCCGAAGCGACGGAATCCTTCATCAGCTTCTTAAACGACAGGGCCTGGTGATGCTTACCATAAAAGTAATTGTTCGTCGCCTTGAGGTTGCAGGAGGCATAGAGGCACAACCCGTAGTCCTGCTTGTCTGTGAAGTCCAGGAATGTATTTTCGGTGAGGAGAATGTGTTGGCTGGCGCCAGGATTAGTAAATCTGCCGTAAACTGTGATCCCTGAAGAGTTGTTTTCACGGAAGAGGCACTTTCTTACCGTGATGTAGCTCGATGAATACCAGATGCCGATGCCGCTACTGTAGTTGGTGAACTCGATGCCCTCGATGATGATGTAACTCCTGTTCCGCAGGTAGATCCCCCTGTCGCCGCCGGTCCCTTTCATGATTACCTTGCCCGGTTCCTCGGCCTTGATGGTGATGGGAGAGCCTGCTGCCCCGCTTCTGTACAGCGTTACCTGCTCGTTGCCGTAATTACCGGACTTGATGATAAGCGTGTCCCCGGCCGTGATGACGGAAACGCCTTTGACTATTGTCCTGAACGCCGTCTGCGGCGTCAGCCCGTTCCATGAGTTGTTTCCGGTCAGTGATACATAGTAGGTGGTCCCCGCCAAAGCCGCATTCACGCCTATGCCGAACAGAAACAACGCACAAACCGACCCAGCCAATACCTTCGACGTTTTCACATTACTCATAATTCACGCCTCCTCTTACTAATAAGGGCCTCATGGCAGCCAGTAATTCGTGTCTCGTAACCCCCGCACGTCATTATCGCATGTATCTGATTTGCCTGTTACTAATTCATCAGTCTTGTTCAAACCGGAGACCTACGGCGCCGTAATCAGGCTCAGATCGTCCAGCAGGGTTGTGGTATTCAGGCGGGAGATCATCTCGTCCATCGTGTTGACCGCGCCGCTTCGGTTGTAATCATGAGGATTTTCGATGCCCGCCGGGTTCAGTTTGGACTTGTGCGGGTCGAGTCTGGCGCGCATCTCGTCCATGGTGGTAACTGCCGTATTCGTCGTATCATTGCCCGAATCGCCCACGGCGTTACCGAAATAGAACACGTCAGGTCGCGCCAGCCCGGTGGCGATATTGGACTTGACGGTAACCTGTAGCCATTGCTTCCGGATGGCATTGTCGGCCCAGATGATGGTGATACGGTCCGATCCGCCTACGCCTGCGCCCCTGCGGACGGTAACGCTGCTCGGCACAGATGCGGCTGGCCATTGGTCCGGATAGTTATCATTGCCCGCTTTGAACGTGAAATCCTCCGCGGCG
Source organism: Planctomycetales bacterium (assembly GCA_030631125.1). The sequence goes on along the minus strand of DAOVLS010000193.1, from coordinate 2,359 downwards.
ATCTCCGGCGTGGTCGGTAGATTGGGTATATCCACCATAATACCGTTGATCCCCCGGCTGTAACTGGTGTAGTTGGCGAACGTCGCCGTCCGGCCCGGCAGCAGGGCTGTCTTATCGGTGGCGACGGCGTTGTCGTCATTGGCGTTGGCGGAAGAATCGTTCCCGTCGAAGGACGAATTGTTGTAGAAGACATAACGACCGGCGGGTTCGGTAACCATCTCAAGCGCCCCGGTCCGGTAGATGTCCATCAGCGTGTGGAGGTTTCGCGGCGTCTGGTCGGTCCGGTCGTACAGATAGAAGACGATGTATTCGAGTGTCCCTGCCGCCGGGCAATGGAACGTGAAATTCGACTGGCCAACGTCGGCCTGAGTAACGGTTTTCTCCTGTGTATAGTATTGGCCGTTGATTCTGCCGATCATCCGCCACTTGCCCGGATACATCGGCCACCAGCGCCCGCCCGGCGAGAAGGGTGAACCGGTTACCCGGCGCTGATAGGCATAACGGAACTGGCCCGTGTAGTCCTGGTTGGCCTGGACGGCGGCGTTGATCTTCTGATAGTGCCAGTGTCCGATCCGAAGGACGCCGATGACCATTTTCTCATCGCGATATTTAACGAACGGGGCGGTGAAGATCAGCGGGCTGGTGCCTTCGCCGATCCGCTGCCAGCCGGCTGGATAACCGCCGCTGCAATTGTCGCTTCGCGACCGCGTGTTGTAGTAGGGATGGCTGCTTGGGGGTATCTTCCCGACGGTTTTCCACATCATCGCCCAGATGCAGTCATCGTCCATAATCAGGTCCAGCAGCATCCGGCTGGTGTGAGGGTGATAGACGCTCTGGCTGGGAGGATTCTTCCAGGAATCGGCAAGGAAGTCCTGCCCGCCGGACAGCGAATCCGGCGAGATGTGTATCCGCGACTCGCCGTGCATACCCTGCTCGGAGGCCATTGTGATCGGGTAGATTTCCAGCCAGGGCTTACAGGCCTGGACGCGGTAGCGATTGACGATCTGGACCGGAAAGTCGGGCCAACCGTTGCGATAGCGGACGCGGGTGGCGCTTTCGACGATTATGTCGCCAATCTCATTCCTGATGATCTTGTTGTACTCGTATCCGCTGCAATAGGTTCTCAGCCCGTCCGGTCCGTCGTAGGAACGGTACATCTCATTGTGGCGGGAAGGCGTGCCCCACTGGTCAACCTTGTTGTAGAGAAAGCAGGCGTCATTCGTGCTGGAGTGCAGCGAGAGCCAGAAGTTCGGGCCTTCGAGCATGCAGTCGCCCTGGAACTCGTAATTCTCTTCCTGACCGTAGGGCACCTGCGTCCAGTTGGCTCGATCCGCCCATTGCTCTGTAGGCCAGTAGTGTTTGTAGGTGTACTTTTTGCCGAGGTCCCAGACACGGACGTAGGTCGCGCCCTCCGGCATCGGCGTGTAACCGACCTGAGACGCCCCGGATGCGAGGTCTTTCGGCGCCGAGCCGACCGGAACCGCCGTATTGACGGCGCTACCGTTGACGGGATCCTCCGCTCCGCTCCACAGGTAGTCGCCAGCCACAAAAACAACCATCGCAGATGTCGCAACCACAACGGCTGACGACACCAACAGCACACTTGTCACTCGTCCCATCTGCTTTACCTCCTCTCGGCGGCAAGAAACCCCGACGGCTTGCCCGTTCCCTGTTCCCGACATACCCTCTCTGTTCGGGAGCACGTGCACATAAACAGATTATACGGCGGCCCGCCTGCAAATATCAACCAATTGTCTGCTCCACGGGCGCATCAGCACGACAACGCTTCAGCGATTTCATCGCCGGTCGGTTTGATGACGCCGCGTTCGGTGATGATTCCGTCGATCAGTTCTGCCGGCGTGATGTCGAAGGCGAAGTTGATGGCCTCGACGCCTTCGGGGGCGAGGCGGACGCGGGTGAATTCGCCGTCGTCGGTCAGGCCTGTGGCGTAGAGGACTTCTTCGTCGCCGCGTTGCTCGATGGTGATGTGGTCGCCGTCGGGGCAGTCCACATCGAAAGTCGATAACGGAGCGGCCACGTAGAACGGTACACCGGAGGCACGGGCGCACAATGCCTTTTCGTAGGTTCCGATCTTGTTGGCGACGTCGCCGTTGGCGGCGATGCGGTCTGCGCCGGTGATTACCAGGTCGATCTCGCCCCGGCGCATCAGCAGCCCGGCGGCGTTGTCGGCGATAATTTTTACCGGAACGCCCTCGCTCTGAAGTTCCCAGGCCGTCAGGCGCGAACCCTGGCAGCGTGGGCGGGTCTCATCGGCGATGACTGAAACCTTCCGCCCTGCCCGGTGGGCGAAATAGATCGGTGCTAAGGCCGACCCCCAATCGACAAACGCCAGCCACCC
>DAOVLS010000186.1 GCA_030631125.1 Planctomycetales bacterium | reverse complement strand
TATGAGCCAGAACCACAAGTCCGGCGATTTCATCAATGTCCTCTATGCCGACGCCCATGTAAGTGGCTGCAAGCGGGCCGACGTTGGTATCGGCGATGACAATATCTACAGCGCCTCCAATAATGCTGAGGCCGGTACGCAGGGGGCAGGAAGCATCACTCTCACGCAGCACCTCTGCGAAGATGACAGTTTCCTGATAGGACCGGTTAAGTAATCGCACGGGGCGGAATAAACTCATGCCTCGCTGAAGCGAGCCCGCCAACAAAGTTTGCCCCAAAACACACGCAATTTGCTGGCGTGCTCGCTTCAGCGAGGCATGAGTTTATCGTATGCGGTATTATTCTTCTGACGGGTTGTCTGTGGCGTCGTTGATGACGTCTGTTATCAGGTACTTGTGTTTGTATTGTTCGGACTGTCCGTTGTGTTGATGGGCGGAAGTGTCGGTCGGTGCGGTGGAAAGGCGTATTGGTCCGAGCCGACCACTGGTGCGCTTGGAATCGTATTCAACATTAAGCCCGCATAATGCACGGTCCATCGCATCGACCAGTGCTTTGGTGTTCATCCCATCGGCTGATTCGAGGCGCAATTCGTAGTAGGGCGTTTCGTCGAAGCGTCCCTGAAGAGTGAACTCATGGACACTCGCGCCGGCCTGGTCCGAGGCCGATTCCATGGCGCGGACTACCTGGTGCTCGGTAATTTTCTCGCCGGTGATTGAACTGGTATGCAGTCCTTTGGAGAGGAACTCAAAGATGGGGCTGTGGTTGAGCCTGCCCGTTACGCGAACGCGATCGTCGATGTTATACCGCCACAGGCCCGCCCAATTGGAAAATACGACGAAATACTCCTGTCCCTGCTCGAGTTCGTGTGCGCCGAATACGTCGGGGCTGGTCGATTCGATTTGGTCGGCGGGGATGAACTCGAAGAAGTTGGATGTAATTTCGGCTACGCCGGCCGATGTATCATCGACCAGCGGAACCGACAGTCTGCCCTCACTGGCGAGCAGTCCCATGTCGCGGATGGGCACGCTGCCGTAGAACCGGCGAACGCTCGGCAGGTACAGTCCGACCGTTCCGCCAGTCCAGCCGAGCATGAAACTGAGGTTCCAGAAGTGCTTCGGCAGCAGTTGCCCGTGCAGAGTGATGATTTCCTCAAGCCGTTTCGCAGCGGGTCGATTTGGGCGGAACGAAACTCCTCTCATCGCCTCGATTGACAGTCTGTCCGACAGGCTGATCGAGCCGTCATGGACGTCGCGGATAATTCGCTCGGCGTTATCGCGTGCGATCCGAGCGAGTTTTACCAGTGTGGACGGGTTCGGAGTGATGATGATACCGATGTCGTGTGCGATGGACGACCGCATGATTGCGTAGTATTTCTCAGCGGGGTCGGAAATTGCGTTGACCTGCGGCGGGACGGGATACATTTTTCGGACGACCCATTGCTGGTGTTCTGCCAGGAGTCCGCTTATGGCTCCGCAGGGCAGGCCGGTCGGGCTGATGTTTTCACAGGACGGCGAACCTATCGTGATAATCTTCCTCAGCCAGCCGTCGGGATGGTCCTTGAGCATTCGTATCCCGAAGATGTTCCACCCTCGGCGGTAGTTGTGGAGAAACCGGTTCGTTACCGGTATGTGCTTCGGTGAGCCGGTGGTTCCGGAAGTAACGGCGAACATGCGAATCTTTGTGCCCGGGGCGAACAGTGCTTCGACCCGACCGGACAGGACGTCATCGATGTATTGGCGATGGTGCTCGTAGTCGCTTATCGGAACGGCGGACTTGAAATCTTCGTATGAGCGAATGCTCTCGAAGTTGTGTTCGCGTCCGAATCGGCTGTCGGATGCGGCTTCGATTATCCGGCGCAGCAGCGATTCCTGCACCTCGGCGGTACGCTTATGAGCGGACATGAACGCCCTTGCCTGAACCGAAGCGTGTGTTCCGGCGATTCTGGCGGCGGGGCGCAGGAGTGTGCGGGTAAGACTCATTGACCGACCTTCAGGGCGTGTTCACTGACGCCGGGCTTGACGGTGTGGAATGACCTTCCGGTAATCTTTTCTTCGGAGATATTTTCGTCGGCAAGATGTTTGAGGAAAAAAGCGGTTGTCCTCGCGGCGTATTCTTCCGGCGCGGTGACAACGGACTGATTGTGCTTCGCTTTCGGGACGATCCAGAGGTACTTCGGTTGACCGGCTGCGTGATAGAGCAGTTCCGCCTGGTCGGATCGGATGTAACTGTCCCGTTGTCCGTGGATGAGCATTATCGGGCGTGCGATCATATTCTCTAGCGCCTTGCGGACGGATGGGAACCGCCTTCCGAGCCTTGGCTGGGCGAACCGCATCATGCACCACAAAAGGAATTTCCAGAACGCGTCGGGGTGGTTCTGATAGACCAGTTTTACTCTCGCGAAGATGGACGCCCATCGCTTCATAAGTGTTACGAGCGTCTCGTTGGTGCTGAAGGCTCCGTCGCACATGATGCAGGAGATGTTCGGGTCTGAACTTGCCGCCATAATGGATGCGCTTGCTCCCCGGCTGATACCGAATGCGCCGATTCGCGTCGGTTTGCCTGCCGACGAGAGTATGTCTTCCACGTAGGCGCATGCTCCGAGCGTGTCTTTCAGTTCCCTGTCTGAAGGCCACTGGAGCGGACGGTAGTTTTTGGATCGGCTGCTGTCGCCGTGCCCGCGATAATCGAAAGTGAAAATATCGAAACCGGCTTCGAGGAGCGTGCGTGCGTATCGGGCGCAGCTGTACATATCGGAACCAAACTCGTGACAGAAGACGATAGTTCCCTTTGGGTCCGATCTGCCCGGTGTCCGTAGCCACATCCCTCGGAGGCTCACGCCGTCGAAACTGCGGAAGCGGACCTCCTCGCCCTGGATTACCTGAAAGTCCCTGGCGTCAATGGATAGCGGCAGGGGGGTGTCGGTGAAGATGTTCAGGCAGATGCGGACGTACTTGGTCAGCATTAAAATCGCGAACGTCAGCAGGCTCATGCACGTCGCAGCGATCGCCAGTGCCGCCCAGTAATGCGTTATGAATTGCCACGATGTCGCCATTGCCCTTAATGTTAAGTAATCAGCGCCGAATGTCAAATATCCATGCCTCGCTTCAGCGAGGCATGGGACCTGAAGTGTTATTGGGCGTGCGTGATGATCAGCGTGTCATTTTGCCCGCCGAAGCCGAAGGAGTTGCTCATCACGATATTGACATCGGCCTTTCGCGGCTTGTTGGGGATGTAGTCGAGGTCGCATTCCGGGTCGGGCGTGTTGAGGTTCATCGTTGGCGGGAGTACCTGGTCGCGTAAAGCCAAAACGCAGGTAATCAGTTCCGTTACACCGGCGGCGGCGATGAGGTGTCCAGCCGAGCCTTTTATGGACGAAATCGGAACCTTTTTCGCCAGGTCGCCGAAGACGACCTTGATCGCTCGCGTTTCGACCGAGTCGTTCTGCGACGTGCTGGTTCCGTGTGCGGAGATGTAGTCGATCTGCTCGATAGTTACGCCGGCGTCCTGCAGCGCAGCCCGCATACCGGCAGCGGCGCCGCTTCCGTCGGGGTCCTGGTCGGTGATGCGGTAAGCGTCGGCGCTGGAGCCGAAACCGATGATTTCAGCCAGTATTTTCGCACCGCGCCGGCGTGCGGATTCGTACTCCTCCAGTATCAGGATGCCGGATCCCTCTCCGAGGACGAATCCGTCGCGGGTGAGGTCGAACGGGCGCGAGGAGGTTTCTATTTCGTCGTTGCGGGTGGACAGGGCGTTGAGGCGGTTGAAGCCGGTTACGCCGTAGGGGTGGATCATGCTGTGTGCCCCGCCGGTCATCATTACGTCGGCATCGCCACGGCGGATGATCATCGTCGCTTCGCCGATGGCCTGGGTGCTGGCGGCACAGGCGGTCAGTATGTTGAAGGCTGGGCCTTGAATGTTGAACTGACCGGCGAGGTGCGAGACCACCATGTTGGCTTCCTGCTCCTGCTCGCGGTGGACGTTCATTCGCTCGAACGCCAGTTTCGCCCAGCGGACGGTATCGAGTTTCCCGTCGTCGCCCCAGGCATCGATCAGCAGGGAAGTGAAGTTGTCGAAGTCCAGGCTCCCTTCGCCCGAACCGAGGTAGATTCCCATTCTTGCCGGGTCGTGCCCGTTTGATTCGTCCAGGCCGCATTGGTTCCACGCTTCAAAGGCGGCAGCCAGGGCGAATCCGGTCTGCCTTCCGACGTGGTCGTGTCTTCCGGACTCCGCCAGTGTCTGTGGGAGTTGGAAATTTTTGATCTGTGCGGCGAATGTCGTTGGAAACGTTTCAGCGTCGAATAATTCGATGGCGCTGATACCACTGACGCCCGCAAGCAAAGCCGACCATGCCGATTCGACATCATGCCCAAGCGGAGTAACGCATCCCATTCCGGTTATGACTACTCTTCGTTTCACTAGTCCCTAGTCCCTAATCCCACCTGCCTGCCGGCAGGCAGGAGTCCCTCATTCGTATCGTTTCAGCACGATGGCTGCATTTTGTCCGCCGGTGGCGTGCGTGCAGCAGAGGGCGTATTGCAATTGCGCGTCGGTCTGTTCTTTCTGAACATTAAGCCGATGAGCCTCGACGGGCTTTTCAAAATTGACTGCTGGCGGGATCGTTTGCTTATGCAGCGCCATGGCGGCTACGGACAGTTGAACTGTCCCCGCTCCGGCGAAGAGGTTTCCGAATCCGCCCGTCAGCGGAACGACCGGAACGGTATCAGCCCTTTGTCCCAGTGTTTGTCTAATTGCGTTCGCCTCGGCTGCATCTTCAGCCGGTACGCCCGTCCCGTGGGGGATTACCAGGTCGATCTGCTCCGGTGAGATTCCGGCATCCGCAATAGCAGCCGATATTGCCCTCGCGAGTCCGTCGCCTTTTGGTTCTTCGAGATAATTCATTCCGTCCGGGTTGCTTCCCGCCCCGAATCCGGCGAATTCCGCATAAACCCGTGCGTTTCTACTGTTTGCGTGCGATTGGTCTTCCAGGATAATCAGTCCACCGCCTTCGCCGATAACGGTTCCGTCTGCCTCGGCGTCGAACGGTCTGCACGCCTGGCCGGGATTATCGTTACCGGTGGTTGTAACCCGCTTCAGGAGCGTTTGCCGCATGAGGTTCATCGGGTTGACTTTGCTTTCGCAGCCTCCTGCGATAGCGGCGTCGGCTGCGCCGCGGGCGATTGTCCTTGCTGCCTCACCGGCTGCGAGATGCCCAGAGGCTTCGCCGCAGGTTATCGTATTGGAAGGTCCCTTGGTTCCGTGGATGATTGTTACGTGGCAGGCGAGCATATTCGGAAGATACTTCAGCAGCCAGAGCGGTGTGAGGTTGCCTATTCCTTCGTCGCCCCATTTTTTGAAGTCGAATTTCCCATCGGTAACGGAGGTGTTGATTGCGGCTCCGAGTTCGTCCAGGTCGGCGCAGATAAGCCCGGCTCCGATGTTGCATCCGATACGGGCGGGGTCTATATCGACGGCGTTTTCGTCTATACCCTTGGTGGTTATCCCGGCG
>DAOVLS010000347.1 GCA_030631125.1 Planctomycetales bacterium | reverse complement strand
GGCGGGTTGGTTTGTTCCTGCGGACCGCAGCACGTCGGCGGGCCTGAGACGGTCGAGGGCGTCGAGTACGGTCTGCACGGGACGCACTCCAACACGCCGGCGCAGGTCGAGGCGATTTGCCGGCCCGACCCGGCCGCCGGAATCGACACTATGAGCATCACCGGTCTGGTGCGCACCGCACGGGTCTTCGGGCCTAACGTCGAGTTGAGGCGGACGATCAGTTCTACCCTCGGCGAACCGGCTATACACATCCACGACGAGTTTACCAATCGCGGCAACACGCCCGCCCGGCACTGCTGGCTGCTGCATTGTAACTTCGGCTGGCCTCTGACCGATAAGGGCGCTCGGCTGGTCTATCGCGGTAAAGTGGTCCCGCGCGGCGACAGCGTCAAGTGGTTCGCCGACCCGAAGCGCTACAAGTTCGTCCGCTCGCCCGTAGCCGCTCACTGCGGCGCCGGCGAGGTCTGCGCTTTCATCGACCCGCCGACCGACCGCGCAGGCCTCTGCCACGTCGGGATCGTCAACGAGAGGCTCTCGCTGGGAGTGGAGATTACCTATCCCCGCAAACAGTTTGGCCGCCTGACCAACTGGCAGCATTTCGGACCCGGCGGCGAGTACGTAACGGCTTTGGAACCGATCAGCGGCGGGATGGGCTGCGGCGTTCCGGCAGGTAAAATCCTGCCCGGAAAAACGAAAACATACGACTGCACACTTAACGTCATTGCAGACCCGAAAGACCTGAAAGCATTCATAAGAAAGTGGGGTTGACTTTATCGGCGGCGGAAAGGGCGTAAAGAATTATTTCACCTTTATTGCTTTGGGCTATTGCGTTCGTGTACAATTAATGTAGAATATGAGGCCTGTTTGGTAAGTGACAAACCTTCGGGCGGTCAGGCGTGAACCTCGGCGAGTCTCCCCCCGCTCGCCACGTGCCTGCCGCCCGCTTTATTTTTAGTAGTCGGTAGTCAGTAGCCGGTAGCCGGTTCAATTCACGAATCCACGAACTTGAGTTGCTTTTTTATTTCGGCGGCGGCTTTGGCGGGATTATCGGAGGTGATGACGGATGAACAGACAGCTACGCAACGAGCGCCGGCGGCGACGAGTTCGCCGACGTTCCCAGCCGTTATTCCGCCGATGGCGACGTGGGGAAGGGAGATTTCAGCAATCACTTCGGTGAGACAGGCTACCCCGGCGATGGGTCCGGCGTCCTTGGTAGTGGTGGGGAACATTGGACCTACGCCGATATAGTCGGCTCCGTCGGCCACGGCGGCGCGGGCCTGGGCGATGTTGTGCGTGGAGACGCCGATAATCGCACCGGTCGGCAGGCTTCGGCGGGCGTCGGCGACGGGCATGTCATCCTGGCCGAGGTGGACGCCGTCAGCGGCGACGATCGCGGCGATGTCCGGGCGGTCGTTGATTATCAGCAGTGCGCCGCCGGACTGTGTGATCTCTCGCACCCGGCGGGCATGGGCAAGCAATTGCCGGTCGGACATTTCCTTTTCGCGGACCTGGATGCAGTCGGCCCCGCCGGCGATAACAGCCTCGGCTGTCGCAATCGGGTCGGATTTGCACAGGTGCGATGTCAGCAGGACATAAAGCCGAACGCTCTCGAACCTTTCGGTTCCCGCCAGTCGCAGCGCCAGCCGTTGCTCCAGCGTATATGCGTCGTATCGCATTGATTCGAACTCGCCGGCGGTTTCGGTAGAGATTACCTTTGCGTATTCCTCCAGTGTTCGCAGCGCTTCGGTGAGGCGTTTGCATGCGGCTGTGGCAACGGCGGCGGCGTCCGGGCGGTCGGCTTCGGTGGCCGACGTTATCGCCGTACCGACGTCGCCGGGAGTGTCCCGGGCTGACAGCAGTTCATCAGCAGGGAAGCGACCCATTGCCTGGCGCAAACGAGATCGCATGTCCTTAACCGACGATGAAATCTCCGTATCGTCCAGAATGAACCGCGCGAAGTCCTCAATCACCCGCATCGCCTCTCGCGCGCGATTGAAGTTGGCGTCCAGGATGCGATAAATGTTGCGCATGTTCACCTGTGCCGGGTGGCACGGTCAAGCGGAACGAAGTGGAGCTTGGCCGTGTCGAAAGCCTGCCACGGCCAAGTTTCCGCTTCGCTCCAACTTGACCGTGCCACCCACCAATAATCCAGTCTCACGATTGTTCCTGGTTCGGTACGGGGAATGCTTCGCACATTTCCAGGACTTCCTTGCCGATACGGGCGATGAGGTCTTCGTCTTCGTAGTTGGCGAGGATTTGGTTGATCCACTCGCCTATTTGTCGCATTTGTGCTTCTTTCATTCCGCGAGTGGTGAGTGCGGGCGTTCCGAATCGCAGGCCTGAAGTCTGCATCGGCGGGCGCGGGTCGAATGGGATGACGTTCTTGTTCGCCACCAGTCTCGCCTCGGCAAGTGCGCCGGAGGCGACGTGTCCGTTGAGGTTTTCATCCCGGCTGCGAAGGTCCAGGAGCATCAGGTGGTTGTCCGTCCCGCCGGTAACGAGCCGCCAGCCTTTCTCCATCAGCGTATCAGCCAATGCAGCGGCATTTGCGACGACCTGTTTTGCGTAGTCGGTGAATTCGGGTCTGGCCGCTTCGCCCAGTGCAACGGCCTTGGCAATTATCTGGTGCATGAAAGGTCCGCCCTGCAGGCCCGGAAAGACGGCTGAATCCACCTTTTTGGCCCATTCGTTTCTGCAGAGGATGATTCCGCTTCGCGGGCCTCGGAGCGTCTTGTGCGTGGTGGTGGTTACGAAGGTGCTGTATGGCACAGGCGAGGGATGTACCCCGCCGACAACCAGTCCGGCAATGTGGGCAATGTCGCTGAGCAGATATGCGCCGACCTCCTCGGCAATCCGCCTGAAGGCCTCGAAATCAATCGTCCGCGGATACGCCGACGCGCCGGCGATTATCATCTTCGGACGGACCTTCAGCGCCAAATCGCGCACGGCGTCCATATCGAGCCGTTCAGTCTGTTCGTTGACTCCGTAAAAAGCGGCGTTGTAGTAGATTCCCGAATAGTTCAGCTTCAGCCCGTGCGAAAGGTGCCCGCCGTGCGACAGGTCCATTCCCAGTGTCGTATCGCCGGGGTTGAGTGCAGCCATGTACACGGCGATGTTGGCGCTGCTGCCGCAGTGAGGCTGGACGTTGGCGTGCTCAGCGCCGAAGAGCGCCTTGGCGCGGACGATTGCGAGTTGCTCCGCCCGGTCGGACTGCCGGCAGCCGCGGTAGTAACGACGCTCGGGATAGCCCTCGGCGTACTTGTCGGTCAGGACCGACCCGGTCGCCTCCAGCACCGCCGCCGATGCGTGGTTCTCCGACGCGATGAGTTCAAGCGTGTTATGCTGCCTGTCGCTTTCAGCCTGAAGGATGCCGAATGCCTCCGGGTCCGCGTGAGATAATGCCGTCATGGTTTTCTCCATCCGTGATATACTCCTGATTCTTCCGTCAGTTGCGCAGGCAGTGAATATACCCCCGCCGGCCGGCTTACGCAAGTCGTGCTGTACGGATCGTCCCTGCCCGGATATACTCAACGGTGAGATTATTATAAAGCACCCCAGGGTAAACGAGATGAACGAAAAACCAACCCCGAAGAAGTCGAAATCGACTCCCACCGAGCGTTGGGCCAAGCGCTGC
>DAOVLS010000275.1 GCA_030631125.1 Planctomycetales bacterium | reverse complement strand
CGCACAACGACCCTCGACCACCAATGCCAAATGCCCAATGCCCAATATCCATCGCTTCTTGCGCGACTCGGTCTTTTCTTGAAGCATACGACCGAACTCTTACAATTCGCTTTATTTCCCCGGTTCCAGCAGTTCGCGCATTGTCGCATCCAGTCCGCGAAGGGCGGCGGTTTTGATCCTTGGTTTATCGAGCGTACCGGTAACGCGCACCGTCATCAGTTGGCTTGCGAGGCCTTCGAATACCTCGCTCAACGCCGCCAGGCGGGGTAGTTTCCTCGGCGGGCCTGTAAGGAAGGTCAGATTCAGTTTCCTGCTTTTCATATTCATCTTACCGGCGCCCAGCATAGACAAGGCCGATCCCTGAAGGTGTATCTCTTGCAAGACAAGCGTGTCGCCTTCGAGGTAGTAATCGACTTCGCCGGTATGGAAGGCCGATCCCGTCGGCAGGGTCAGATTCACCACGTGCAGGAAACCCAGCAGGATGGGAAGCCTGTACAGTTTTGCCTTGCTGATGTGAAGCCGACCCTTGGCCCTGCGTGAAGCGCGGTCGCCGACGACGGCGGTCAACTGGATGTTACCGGCAAGCAATCCCGCCACTTCCCGGCGATGTTTGGGACCGGTCGCATCAGCCTTGAGGAACTCGGCAAGGTTGATATTTTCCACTGAAAGGCTTAACCCATACCTGGCTGGATCGGCAAGTCGGACATAGGCAAATCCCGCCACCCGTCCGCCGAAAATCTGTCCGGAAATTTTATCAATCTTCAACATCGGCGATTCGGCGGTTTTGTGGAGGCGCGCCGTAATCTTTTTCAACTGTCGAGGACCGACCGTCATGGTCTCCATAAACACATCCGCCTCGGCGGTGAGTTTTTCGGCGGCTCCGTCGCAGGCCATTTCGCCCTCGACCCAGCCGGTTATTCGCTTTGCACCCATTCCGAAATCGGTAACAGCATCCTTGAACAAAACTTTGCCTGCCCATCGCCACGCAATCAAGCCTTTCGCACCGGCCTCGCGCCGGACCTGAAGGTTCTTCAGTTGCAGTTGGGCCGTTCCACCGGGGCGCAGTTGCAGCGCCTGCACAAGCGCTTTCGGCATTGCGGAAAGAAACTTCTTATCCAGCGCAATCGCCCCTGTCCGAACGCGCAGGTCGGCCCGTTCCTTACCGGCGCTCGTGACTATCCGCCCGTCCAGAACGACCTTCGCATCGCCGGCCAGACCGCTCAACGAATCCAGCGTCATCGCCTCCGGTTCTACGATTGCCGTGCCGCCCGTGAGTTTCAACGGATATGGAAAATGGCGATATTTTATCCGCATATTACGGGGTTTCGCTATCAGCCGATAACTCCATGCCGGGCGGGTAGTAGCGGACGGAGCGGTTTGGGCCTGGGCCGAACCGAGCAGCCTCAGTGTAACATCGGCAGTGCCGGACGGCTTCAGCAGGTCCCATCCACGTTTGGCGTCCGCAGACAAGGCCTCGCGAAGGGCGGAATCCAGCGTCAGGTCCGTCGCCTCTATTACCAGGTCCGCGCCGCGTGCGTCCAGGCGGACCGGCACACTGCCGGTGATGTTAATATTCGCCCGGCCACGCCATCCCACGAGGCGCTGGATTGTAACCTTGGACCGCGTAATCCTGACGGCGCCGCTGACCCGCTCAATTGCATACGGGAACCGGATGTGCCTTATACCGGCGTTCTTCAGAACCACCGGGATGTCGCACCTTACCGTCCCGCCGTTTTCGCGCCAGACAGTCGCCTGTGTGATGTCGGCCCGCCCGGTCAACCCGTATGAAAGGTACGCCTGGCGGATACGCTCCGGCAGGGCGCGTGCGACTTTCTCATCCAGAGGCAGATCGACAATATCCGCGGTTATTTTAAAATCGTCCGGACCTGGCTTCCTGACCGCAGTACCGTTCAATACGCATCGCATAGGCCCGGCGCTTCCACGGACAGAAACAAACCGGACATCATTCCCCGAAGCCACCACCTTCCCGAATACCCGTTCCAGCCGGTACGGAAAACCCGCGTATTCAAACGACGCCTTACCGTTGAATTCGATCGTTATATCCCTGACCGGCTTGGTCGATTCGTCGCCCGACCTCGCATTAATGATAAACGTAGCGAAGCCGCGAGGGGAATACACCTCCCACACACTGCGTAAATCTTCCGGCAGGCTATCCCGCAATTCCGGCGTCATCGGCATATCGCGGGCGACGACCCTGACGTCGTAAGCGAGCCGGTCGGCGGAACCTGTCAATCGGCCCGATACCTCCACTACCGCCTTTCCGTACAGGCCTCGCAAATTCTTAAACTGAAAGTCGTTATCCTTCACTACAATCTGCCCGGAGACCTGGTCGAGGCGGATTGGCAGGCGGAGGGAGATTTTTTTCAGTTCGATCAGGCCTTCTATCCCCAGCCTGCCTTTCCGGTCCCGGCGAAGCACTGCGTTGACGCTGATAATCCCTGCCGGTTCAATCTGCTTGTGAAACTTTGCAAAGGTTTTCCCGAGCACGCCGGTCAGGTCTTCGCCGGCAGGCCAGGTAATATCGGTAATCGTCAGCGAGGTTCGGAAGGGGCTGGTTGCTTTGTATCCTTCATATCGTCCGCTGAGTGTGAAGCATGCCCCGCCCGCCTGGTCGATCCGCCCCGTAAGGTTCTCTACGGAAACCCCGTTACGGTCGAAAACAAGGGAACCCCGAACGCCGGCGAACTTCAATCCGCCCTCTTCGGGAGGCAACTCCATGGAAACATCCTTCAGATCGACTATCAGTTGATTGCCGCGAGCAGGCCCGGTCGCCGTCGAAGAACCGCCGAGACTGACGGTAATGTCCCAGGGCTGACTGAATGTCAACTTGTACCGCTTCTTCCAGTCGAGGTACTGCTTGGGCAGCGTCTTATCCAGCCCCGCTTCCAACACCGGTCCGGTAATGAGCGTCCTGCCGGTAACAGCGTCAATTGTGCCTCGCCCCTGAATAGCGCCCGCCTCATCCTCAAGAATGATATTGTACTTCCTGCCGGTCTGGTCGGGCAGAAGGCTTATACTCATCGGTACCCGAGGCCGACGAAACTGATTACCGTCAAGCACTTCAATGACTTCCAGTTCGGCGTCGCGCAGACAGATCGGAACAAGCGGCGCTCTTTTCTTCCCATCGGTCCAACCCGCCCCGCCGGTAACGGGCAGGTTCCACCGTCCGCTCTGAAGGTCCAGGACGGGTCTGACCGTCGCGCCGACACAGATAATCTGGGTCGGCTCGAGAGCGCCTCGCACCAGGAGCGCAGACGGGCGATGACTGATAAAGACCTCCGGCGCCTCGAAAAAAGGGATTTGGCTATCGACTGCCCGGATTTGCAGGTTGCGGACCTGTATTCCGCCGAAGAGGCTGAACTGTGCGGATTCCACCTTTACCACCGCGCCGGTCAACCGTTGGAGGTACTGCTCGACCTTTCGCTGGACGCGAGCGTCGTTGGTCAGATACCAGTACCCGCCGGCCACCAGCGCCAGCAGGGCAAAGACAAACAGCCCCGCGTTACGACGACGACCACCGACATAGCGCCAGAGGCGGCGGCGACGCCTCGGCAGACGCCGACGCAATCTTGAAAGAAAACCGATCATTACAGGAAAGTTTAAGCCCCCGGCGTGATAACAGCAAAAAAATCTGCGTAATCCGCGTAATCCGCCGTCAGGCCACTCGTCGCGGCGGAGCGCGCCGTAGCCGGACGACACGCCTGCCGTGCCAGGGTGGACTATATAAGCATCCCGGTAATCGTGCCCTCAAAGACCATCCGTCCATTGACGAATCCCTGCACAGCCCCGACGCAGCGGCGTTTGCGCATCTCGATCATCCTGCCCAACATGATAATCCTGTCACCGGGAACGACCTGCCCGCGGAATTTCACATCATCGACACCGCCGAAACCGAGAAAACCGTCATACTTCTCGCGCGTAACGACATAATAACTGACCATCTGGGCGGCACACTCGATCATCAGCACGCCGGGAAAGACGGGCCGGCCCGGAATGTGCCCGCGAACCCAGAACTCGTCGTCCCGGATGTCCCGGAAACCGGCTATCACGTTCTTCTCGAAGTCGATGAGGAATATCCCGTCGAGTTGCTGAAACTCGTAGCGGTGCGGATTCACCCGGCAAATCTGCTCGCGTGTAACGGCGACCTTGCTCTGATCGATCTCGTTGACATTCAGAATCGGTTCAGGCGGCATCGGCGACCTTCCTCTATTGCTGCTTTTATGTGGTAGTCTGTAGGCTGGGACGGAGCGAAGCGGAGTCCCACCTTCTTCCCAAAATCGCCGGGACTCCGCTTTGCTCCGTCCCGGCCTACGCGAGTGTTCTTACAGTTTTAATTCGCTCAATTTCATTCCGTGCGCCTCGGCTACGCCCGCGTATGTAATTTCGGCTTCGACTATATT
>DAOVLS010000179.1 GCA_030631125.1 Planctomycetales bacterium | reverse complement strand
TATGCCGCTCCCCTGCGCCAGGCGATAATTCGGATGAAGTATCGCCGACGGTCCCAGGCTGCCGGTCATCTCGTTCGCCTGCTGGCCGGCGCGGTCTCCGCCCGTTGCGACGTAGCCTCGATTGACGTTGTACTGGCCGTTCCCATGCACTGGATTCGCCGGCTTGGACGAGGCTGGAACCAGTCATCCGTCCTGGCCGACGGCGTCGCAGGTCGGCTTGGGCTGCCCGTCGGAGATGAACTGATTCGCATCCGCAACACCCCGCCGCAGGTCCGCCTGCCCGCTTCAAGCCGGGCAGAAAATGTCCGCGGAGCATTCGCCGTTACCAGGCCGGGCGACCTTCAGGGCGCACACGTGCTGCTTATAGACGACGTGCTCACCACCGGCGCGACCGCTAACGAAGCCTCGCGCACGCTCCTCGCCGCCGGGGCAAAACAAGTTACCGTCGCAGTGCTGGCAAAATCCGAACCGCCAACGGCGTACGCACAGCAGATACAGGGACCGGGGAGTAGGGAGTAGTCTGCTTTGAATATCGGTTCAGGCTTGAATTTATACCGGTTCCAATGCGATAATCCGATAGGCCGATAGCCGCTATCGTCGGAGATCAAGATAAGGATGTAATGCTTTGTTCAAAACCACTCGTTATTTCCAGGAACAGGTGTTGCGAAAACGCCCTTATCTTCAAACTGAATGGATAGAATCGGTATTGAACGCCCCTGAACGCCGAGAAGTGCAGCCGGACGGGCGTATCCGCTTTGGGGGCTTCGTGGAGGCTCTGGGCGGAGTGGCTCTGCGAGTGGTAACGCTGGAAGACGGAGAAACCGTCCACAACGCTTTTCCCGACCGTCGTTTTCCGGTCAGGGATAAGCGGCCTGGAGCAAAAGATGAAGATTGAATACTATCCCGAAACCGATTCGCTTTATATCGACATGAGTGAACACGTCAGCGCCGACTCCGTCGAAGTCGCCGATGGGGTTGTAATCGATCTTGATAAGAATGGAAACCTTGTGGGGATTGATATTGACCATGCCAGTACGAAACTGGATCTCTCGCAATTTGAAACGGTCTCTCTGCCGGCAAAGACTGTCAAGGTCGGATAGGCTTGCTTATCTCGTCGCCGTTGCGTTAATCGCCCTTGCTGCCATCGTCGCGTGCAACAAGGTCCGCAATTTCGACACCTTCTGGCACCTCAAGAGCGGGCAGTGGATGCTCGAAAATCTCCGCGTCCTCGATCACAACCCGTTCACCGCCGCCGACGCCCCCGACCAGGAACCCGCAAGGTGGGTCAACGTCCATTGGGGCTTTCAGGTGATCGTCGCGGGGGTGCATCGGCTCGGCGGATTCGGCGGGCTGGTGGTCCTGAAGATGTGTGTCTTCGCCGGCGCGATAGCGGTCTTTGCGCTTTGGTTTCGGAAGCGAAGCCCGCCGGCGCTGCTGATGTTCGCCGCGATTGCGATCATCATCGGAATCGAAGGCCGCGCCCGCGTCAGGCCTGAGATATTCACGTTCCTGTTCTTCATAGCGACGCTGGTAATCGTTGAGTCTGTCCGTCGCGGCGGCTCGCCGAAGCGGTTGTGGTGGCTGGTGCCGATTAACATCGTCTGGGTCAACATGCACGGGCTGTTTATCGTGGGCGTCGCAGCCACGTGGGCGATGGTAATCGGATCGCTCATCGACCGGGCGCTCAAGCGGGATACCGCCGGGGCACTGTCGGCCGGGAAAGCGCTGCTTCCGATAATCGTCGCAACGGCAGCCTGCCTGATAAGCCCCTGGCCGATAGAGGCCGCACTGCACCCGCTGCTGCTGCGAACGCGAGTTACCGGCGAGCAGGCGATGTACACCTTCGGAGTCTCGGAGTTCCGCCCCACCTACAGTACCGACATCTTCACGAGCGTCTCGACGGTAACGGGACTGATACTTGCACTTGCGGCGCTGGAGGCAATGCGGGCACGCCGGAAATCGGTCCCGGCTGGGCATGTTCTCTGGTATCTGGGGTTCGCCGTCCTGGGGGTGATGGCGGTGAGGAACGTACCCTTGTTCTGCATCCCGGCGGGTTTCCTGTTGGCCGTTCACGGCGGCCGGTGGTGGGATGAAATTCGCAGGCGGCGGCCGGCTTTGCAAAAGGCGGGTGTGTTCGCCTCGATAATAATGTTCCTGGTGCTTGCAGCCACGGCGGCGGGATACGCCACGGAAGCCATCTACCGCTGGCAGCGCCGACCGGCCTGCCGCTTCGGGCTGGGGCTGGTCGATGGGCTGCACCCGGTCGATATGGCCCGGTGGCTGGGGCGGAGCGAAATGTCCGGGGACGTCCTGACGCTCGATTTCGGTGACGGCGGGACGTTCATCTACTACAGTTACCCGCGCCGGCGCGTCTGGATGGACGGCCGGCTTGAGGTCCACCCGCCGGCCAAACTCAAGAGGCTCCAGGAAATCGGAAGGAACACGCTGTCGTCGTTCTGGGCGGACGATACCGACGCGACCCCCCTGCCTCCGACGGTCCGCTTTATCGTCGTCCGCTTCGACGACAAACGGCACATCAAGGCACTGAACAAATCCAGGCGGTTCAGAGTGATTTACATCGACCGCGCGGGCGTCTGCTTCGCTCGCCTGCCAATGCGGGGCGAGTCGGGCATAGATGATTTGAAAAAATGGCACAAGACCGAACCGCTCCCGCCGGTCAACACTGAACAATTCGACAAACCGCTGATACCCGAATCGACGGACGCCTTACTTCCCGGCGTGGAAACTGCCCGACGATGGTATCGCCGGAACGTCCCGCCTGCCCACTGGAACGCAGGGGCCGTATTCTTCAACCTCGGAATGGACAGCCTGGCGATTCGCTACCTGGCCGTAGCCGACCGGCTGGGGTTCGCCGAACCGGTCCCGCGGGCGGGCCTGTTGGCTGAAACTCACCGTCGGCTGAGCGAACTATATCCCATCGAGCCGGAAAGAAACTTACCCATCGAGCCGAACCTTGCCCGCGCGCTGGCGCTGCTCGAGAAGGTGGACCTGACGGACCTGGCCGATAAGCAGGCCCGCAAATATGCGATCGTGCGGGTGAGGATACTGAAACAGGCCCGTCAGATAGACGCCGCCGTCGAAGCCATCGACGAGTACCTTGACAACCTCCCGATCCCCAAACGTTGGCATCCGAAACAATCGGACCTGAATCTTCGCGACTCGATTCATCTCGCCCGCCGGGCCGCTGAAATCACCGCAAGGCGGTTCCGCCTCAAGTCAGCCAACCTGACGCCGGACATGCGGGCATTGCTGCTGCTGCGAAAGGATGTCGGGCTTATCGACCGCGCTATCGGTGAACTGAAGGCCGCCGGAAAAAGCCTCCCCCGTCAGGGAAAACTCCTCCTGGGCGACCTGTACCTCCGCAAGGGCCTTGCCGAAAAGGCTGCGAAAGTGTACGAATCGGTTGAAAATCAGGAAAAATGGGATGTGCGGATGCGCCTGGGTTTGTGCAGATGGGTCGCCGGCGATTTCACCGAGGCCGAAAGCACACTGCTTTCAGCCACCCAAGCCGCCCCAGCCCAACCCGAACCCGTGATATACCTGGCCCTGCTCTACGAACAATTAGGCAAATACCTCTCCGCCGCCGATTTACTGAACGAGTACATCCTGCCGCTGGACGCCTCACCCGACAGCCAGGCCGTCAGGCTCATCAGGCAAATCGAAGCACGCTTGAAAATGAGGAGATAGGGGAAAGGATAATTAAATGCTCCGTCCCAATAACCCCCGTTCCCATAACCCCGGTAGCCGGATTGATTTGTCCCCGAGATACCTGTAGTATATGGGGAGGGAGAATGTAATGCGCAGGATCCGCGTATATGTTGACACATCGGTATTTGGCGGAACACGGGACGATGAGTTTGCCGACGCCAGTTGTCGCTTTTTCGAGCGTGTGAAAGTGGGCGATTTTATTGTTTTAGTGTCGAGGATGATTTTGCGAGAGGTTTCCCGAGCGCCGAAGAAGGTTCAACTGGTCCTGGAATCGCTTGATCCCGATTCGGTGGAATACGTCGAAGAAAACGCCGAGATCGACGCCTTGGCAAATGCTTATATCGAGGCGGGCATTTTGGGGCAGTCCTCGCGAGACGATGCCGTCCATGTAGCCACGGCGACTATGGCCGGCGCGGATTTAGTGCTTAGCTGGAATTTCAAACATATTGTCAACTACGACAGGATTCACAAATACAACGCGATTAATCTGCTGAACGGATACCAGCAGATTGAAATTCGCAGCCCCCTGGAGATGACCTATGGCGACGAAAATGAAGACATTTGATTGCGTCAAGATGAAACGTCGCATTCAGGAAAGTATCGTTGCCGAATATGAGAAAAGTAAGGCAGAGTTTCCTTTATTCTCAGATTTCTTAAAGGCGACAGAATCTGATTGGGAGCGGCAGGTGCGGCAAAAGTTCGCAAAGCCAATTAATGTGTCCTGACGTATCAAACCAGCCGTCTGATATAATTGCCTCTGGACACCTCACCCGACGACCAGGCCACCAAACTAATCAGGCGAATAGAATCGCGTTTGAAGATGCGTGGTAAGTAGGCTGGGACGAAGTCCCACCTTATGAAACTGTCAGTCCAGCACCCACAACCTCCACTTCGTTCCGGTTGAAGGTGCCACACGCCAGAGAATTAAGGGGACAACTGAAATTATCGGTTATCTGTTTGTCCTTTCTGCCCGGGCGGTACTACAATTACTTTGATACCTTCGATTAACAGGAGAGCAGACACATGAGAAATCAAAAACGAGTATATGGCTTTGGTTTGTTAATCGCTTCTGTTTGCTTACTTGCAATTTCCGCCTGTAATGAAAAATCAAAAGACCAAGCCGAGGCCAAGACTGAGACCAAGACTGAGGACAAGACTGAGGACAAGGTTGAGGCCAAGGCTGAGGCCAGTGCCGGCTCCACCACCCAACCTGCCCGGATACTTCCCGATAACCTGGTCTATCAGGGGGCATTTCGCCTTCCGCCCGGCCCGGAAGAGTACGCATGGGGCTGGAGCGGACAGGGGTTGGCATATTATCCGGCCGGCGATCCAAAGGGTCCGAGCGACGGCTGTCCTGGCTCGCTTTTCGGGATAGGTCACAACTGGCACACATGGGTTTCCCAGGTCAATATCCCCAAGCCGGTGATATCCAAAACGAAAAACCTCAAGGAATTGAACACGGCAAAGACGCTTCAGAAATTTGCCGACATTCGCGGGACATTATTCAAGGGCCGCGACCTCGAACAACCACGAGTGGGGCTGGCGTATCTCCCCGCCCAGGGCAAGCAGACCAGCGGCAAGCTGTATTTCTGCTGGGCGGCCCATCTGGGGCAGGAAAACATGTCGCCGGCGCACGGATGGTGCGAGCTGAATCTGGCGAAGCCCGGCTCGGTCGGCCTTTGGAGTATCGCGGGACTAAGCCAGTACTTGACCTGTGATTACATCGCGCCGATACCAGCCGACTGGGCAAAGCAGAACACGCCGGGTCTGCGGCTGGCAACCGGACGCATGCGCGACGGAGGGCAGGTGTCCCAAGGCCCTACGCTGATTGCTTTTGGCCCGTGGAACGAGGGAAATCCTCCCAAACCCGG
>DAOVLS010000387.1 GCA_030631125.1 Planctomycetales bacterium | reverse complement strand
CGCGCCCACATGGGCATCCGCGTGGAGGACGTGATGGCGGAGGTGCGAATGTCGCGTCGGCCTCTGGAGCGGCGGTTCAAGGCGGCCCTCGGGCGGACACCGTTTACAGAGATACGGCGGGTGCAGATCGAAAAGGTGAAAACGCTCCTGACGCAGACCGACAAGACGCTCGAAGCCATAGTGCCCGAATGCGGGTTCGACAGCGTTACACGTATGAGTCCGGCCTTCAGGAAAGCCACCGGAATGTCGCCGGGAGCGTTCCGTAAGCGGTTGCATAGACACTGAGACCATTGCGGATTGTGGATTACAGAAGGGCATTCGGCATTAGGCATTGGTGGCCGAGGGTTGTTGTGCGTTCTGCCTTTATAATCCTACGATTTTATTGAATCGCGGAATTAAACAGAAACAACCTACGGCAACCCCGTGCCACCAATGCCAAATGCCGAATGCCCAATGCCTTTGCGAGGCATTTCTTGACAGTCGGCCTGATGTGCTTATGCTGTGCGTGGCGCACTACGTGGGTTGTGCTTATGTCTATGGAGTGAGTATGAGCGGTCAAAACATTACCATTATCGGGTTGCAGTGGGGCGACGAGGGCAAGGGCAAGATTGTCGATGCCCTTTCCGGCGGTTGCCGATACGTCGTCCGCTACTGCGGCGGGGCGAATGCCGGGCATACCGTCATCGTGGGCGCTGAAAAATACGCCCTGCACCTTATCCCGTCGGGCATCCTCCACGCCGGCGTCTGCAACGTCATCGGCAACGGTGTAGCGTTCGACCCGGCTGTGGCACTGGAGGAGATCGAAGAGCTTCGCAGTCGGGGCGTGGAGATCGGCGAAGAAAACCTCGCCATCTCCGCCGCTGCCAACGTGGTCATGCCCTGGCACAAACTCGCCGACCGGCTTAGCGAGGCCAGGTTGGGGTCCGGTAAGATCGGTACGACCGCCCGCGGCATCGGGCCTTTGTATTCCGACAAGGCCGCCCGAACGCTGGCTATCCGCGCCGGCGACCTGTTGGACGCCGAGGTGCTGAGAGAAAAAATCGCCCGGATTGCGGAGGTCAAAAACGCCATTTTTTCCGCATTCTACGGGCATAATGAACAGATCGACGCCGAGGTCGTCGGCCGGGAGTATCTTGACTACGGGCAGCGCATGGGCGGGATGATAACCGATACCGGCGCTGTTCTCCGCCAGGCGATTGCCTGCGGCGAGCGCATCTGTTTCGAGGGCGGGCAAGGCAGTATGCTTGACGTCGATCACGGCACGTTCCCGTTCGTTACGAGTTCATCGGTAACTGCCTGCGGCGTGCCGAGCGGTGCGGGCGTTCCGCCCAAGGCCGTCGGGCACGTTTTAGGCATCGCCAAGGCTTACACCTCGCGTGTCGGGGCGGGACCCTTCCCGACCGAGCAGGACAACGAAATCGGAAATCGCCTCCGCGACCGTGGGAAAGAATACGGTACGACGACGGGCAGGCCCAGGCGCTGCGGGTGGTTCGATGCGGTGGCTGTCAGGTACGCAGCCGAACTTTCCGGTGTCGATGAATTGGCGCTGATGCTGCTGGACGTGCTGAGCGGCTTTGAAACCGTTCGCATCTGCACGGGTTATCGCATCGGCGGTAAGGACCTGGGTCAGTTTGATTCGGTTCCCGCGGCGATGGACGATGCCGAGTGCGTTTATGAAGATATGCCCGGCTGGGATGAAGACATCGCCCCGGCGAGGAAATTTTCCGACTTGCCCGCCAACGCCCGCGCATACGTCGAGCGGATCGAATCTCTAACAGACCGGCCCGTAGGGCTGATAAGCGTCGGGCCGGAACGAGAGCAGACTATCCTTCATAACACACAATTGAAGGAACCGGCGCACTGTAACACCTGATGCGATAAGCAACAGGTCAGTTTGAGATGTTACAAAATATCTAGTCCTTGAAGTTTCCCAGATCGACGACGATTCCTTCGGGTGTGAAGTAGGTTGCGTTCAACCTTTCTCCGCTGATGGTTGTGAAGACCACGCCGCAGACGTTGTTACCGGCGGCGAAGGCCAATTCCTTTTCACCCGGACCGATGCGGGAGGTGTTTTCGGCTACCTTGCTGAAATGTCCGACGAAGTAGCACAGGCTGTTGAATGTGTCCTTCAGCATCCGCCGGGACGGGATGTACCGGTCGTCGCCGCGCTTGGCGGATGGGGGATATAATTTCGCCTCCGCCTGACCATGTTCGTACATTATCAGCCCGCCGCACTGGCTGAGCCTCTCGGTCATGTCCCGCCGGGCCGTTACCCTCAACATCCGCCGGAAGCGAGGTTTGTCGAGCATCTCGCTGATAAGCATCAGGTTCCACATGTCGGCTATTGTCAGGCTTTCGGTCTGCGAAGCGAAATCGACCAGCCTGCCCCTGCGGAAGAGACGTTTGTGCCGGGTTGCTCGCCGCTTGATGATGCCCTGCGAAATTTCCAATATCATTTGCGCGCGTGACATCGGTTTGCGGAGCGGGTCGGAGGCCAGGCGGCTTATGAGGTGAAAGTCGCGGATGTTGAAACGATAGTCGTACACCTTCCGCCATCGATTCACCGTTCTTTCAGCCGGCGCCAGATGCGCCGCGCCCTTGCGGTGCAGTATCACAGCCGACAGCAGTTCCCGCCGGGTTTTAGGCACGTACCCGAAATGTCCCGAAAAGTATTTCAATACGCCGACTGCCTGTGTGCGTGGTTTGAGTGCGGAAATCTTCCGTTGCAAACGCTCGGTCCCCAGCCGGGCCGCCAGAATCTCAATGGCTGAACCGCGCGCGAAGAACTTCGGCGTGTTCAGGCCCTCCAGCAGCGCATCAGGCCAGGACTTGCCCGAAATTTTCTTGACGAGCCCCCGATAGCGTAATTCGCTTTCATCGCTGATGGGTTTTTCAGCCGCCCATAATTTCACCACCGAAACCAGCGAAACGCGCGCAGGGTGCTTGCTGAGCCAGTCCAGCAGCGCCGACCGCAACTGTGCGTCGTCAGCCTGCGGGAGGATGTTGGCTATGTGCTCGCCCAGGCCGGGACAGTCCCGCTCTGCCAGGAAGG
>DAOVLS010000101.1 GCA_030631125.1 Planctomycetales bacterium | reverse complement strand
TCCAATCGAACGACCGCCCGCTCTTTACCGAGATTTTCGGTCCGCTGCTGGGGCTGAAGGAAGAATGGGTCGAACAAGGCGCTACGCCCGGCGAATTGGACTTCTCGGCGTTCCGGTATCGCCGCGCGATGGACGGGTATGTCCCGGTCAATACCGGATGGATCGGCGGATGCGAGGAGGAAATCCTGGAAGAGACGGACGAGTACATCATTTCGCGGGACCGCATGGGCCGGCGGATGAAACTTATCAAGGCCTCCGCCACGCTCCCGCTGCCGATGGACTATCCCGTCAGGAATATGGATGACTGGCTGAAAGTCAAGCGGCACTACGAGTTTTCCGAGGAGCGTTTCGGAGACGGCTGGGAAAATCTGGCCCGTGAGCATCGGCAAGCCGGCAGAGTCCTTGCGGTGGAAATCCCCGGCGGGTTCGACGAACCCCGCCAGTTGATGGGCGAAGAGCAACTCTGCATCGCCTACTACGAACAGCCGGAACTCGTCCACGACATCCTGCGAACCATAGGCGATACGGCCTTGAAAATTCTGGATCGGGTTTCCGCTACCGTTCTGGTGGACCAACTGTTTGTTCACGAAGACATGGCCGGTAAGAGCGGTCCGCTGGCCGGACCGAAGCAGGTCGCCGAATTCATCGGGCCGTACTATCGCCGCGTATGGGACATGCTGAAGGATCGCGGAGCCAGACTCTTCAGCCAGGATTCCGACGGGAACATGAACGCGGTTATCCCCGCCTTCCTGGATGCGGGAGTCAATTTAATGTATCCGATGGAACCGGCGGCAGGCATGGACATGGTGAAGGTCCGGGAGACCTACGGCGACAAACTTGCCTTTATGGGCGGGATCGATAAACACGTCATCCGCCGCAGCACCGAAGAAATCGTCGCGGAACTGGAATACAAGATCCCCCCGATGGTCCGCACCGGCGGATGCGTCCTCGGCTTGGACCACCGCATCCCCAACGGCACGCCGCTTGAAAACTACCGCTTCTATGTGCAAAAGGCGTGGGAAATCATGGATCGAGGGAATAACCGGAAGATATGTTGAAGTGGATATTGGCATGAAATATATTACGATTGCAACAAGTGTTGTCCTGTCAGTGTCGGTGGTTTTTGCCCGTGCGCCCAAGCCCAAACTCGATTTGCGCCACCGGTGGGTGTACGTCTCGGTCAATATGCTGGTGGACAAGAACGTCGAATCGACGCTGAAACTGCTGGAGCGGGTCGCCAAGGCCGACTACACCGGCATCGTCCTGACCGACAGCAAGTTCATGCGATGGGACAACCTGCCGGATAAATATCTCCGGAACGTCCGCCGGGTCCGCGCCGCCTGCCGGAGGCTTAAACTCGACTGCATCGCCTGCGTCTGCCCAATCGGTTATTCCAACTCGCTTCTGGCGCGCGATCCGAACCTGGCCGCCGGCCTGCCGGTAAAGGATGCGCCTTTCGTCGTCAAGGACGGCAAACTTATCCCGACCGACGAATCGGTCCGTCTTGTCAATGGTTCTTTCGAGCAGCACCGGCGCAACATGCCCACCGGCTGGCGATTCGCCGACGAGCCGGGAAAAATTTCCTTTATCGACCGCGACGTAAAGTTCCACGGAAAGAAGTCATTACGAATGCAGGACATCAACGTCCACCACCCCAAACACGGCAACGGGCGGGTCATGCAAACGCTGAAGGTCAAACCGTTCCGCTACTACCACGTATCCGCCGCCGTCAAGACGAAAGATTTCGCCGCAGCGAACAAGGTCCGCATCCTCGTGCTGGCAAAAGGCGGAGTCAGCCTGAATTACTACCAACCTAAAATCGCCAAAACCCAGGGCTGGAAGCGAATCCATATCACCTTCAACAGCCTCGAATTCGACGAGGTGAATCTTTATCTGGGCGTCTGGGGCGGCAAGGGCGGGAAAATCTGGTGGGACGACGTTCGTATCGAACCGGCCGGGCTGGTCAACGTCGTCCGCCGCAAGGGCGCACCGCTATCGGTGAAAAGCCTGGACGGAAAGGTCGCCTATCTCGAAGGCCGGGACTTTGCCGCCATTCACGATCCCCTGCTGGGCCGGCTGCGATATTCGGGCCAGTTCACCGTCTGGCACAACCAGCCGACAGTGAAGGTCCCGCCCGGCAGTAGGCTAAAGGACGGCCAGACGGTGCTGGTCAGTTATTACCACACCGCCTTAATCCACTGGGGACAGGTGATGTGCTGCATGAGTGAGCCGAAGGTCTATGAAATCCTCGACTGGCAGGTCCGCAACGTTCGCAAGGCGTTGGATCCGGACGGGTATTTTATGCAGCACGACGAGATCCGCGTTCACGGCTGGGACGAATCCTGCACGAAGCAGAAGATGACACCCGGCGAAATCCTCGCCGACAATGTCGCCCGCTGCACGGCCATCATCCGCAAACACGCCTCGGCCAAGCCGATTTACGTCTGGAGCGACATGTTCGACCCGCACCACAACGCCCGCAGGGCAGGGCGGTATTACCTGGTCAAAGGCGACGGGCCGTGGCACGATTCATGGAAGGGCTTGGGCAAAGACGTAACCGTCGTCAACTGGCACGGCCACGCCAAAGGCAGGACCGAATCGCTCAAACACTTCGCCGAGCGCGGGCATAAGCAGATTCTCGCCGGCTACTACGACGCCGACCCTGCCAGGATTGCCGAGTGGCTGGCCGAAGCAGCGAAGGTCAAAGGCGTCGTCGGCGTGATGTACACGACCTGGCGGCATAACTACGACGACCTGGAAAAATTCGCCGCCGAGATAAACAAATTCCGTCGGCTTGGGAAATAGCGAATCAAGAGGTAAATGGACAATGCCTGATTAAACCGGATTAAACCGGGACGGTTTATTCGGTTCGAGAGAACGGAGGACACTTATGCACTTGAAGGACGAGCCGGTCCCAAATCTTCTTCTGCCAGATGAATCCTGGGCATACCGACGATACACGTATGGATGGCTTTCTTACTCAGGCCCCATTTAATCATAGCCTGTGGCGGCGTATGCCCCTGATCGAGAAAAGGTTTCACTCTCGCGAATGCTCTGGCGTCGTTTCGAACTTTCATCACTTTCTCATTCATGGTGGAGTGCGGTGAAAGCAATGCCTTCATTTGTATGACGCCAACATCCTGTTGGGTTAACACCGGGAAAGCCTCATTCTCCCAGATTTCCGGTTCCTGACCCTGGAAGAAGTGCCTCGTGATGGTGTACTTCACAACGGCCACATCTGTTTCGGTTGCATACCCGGGCAATACCACCGCGTCTCTTGTTGTATCCGGGTAGTGTGAGGTGAACCCTTTGAAATTCACGAGTCCTTCCTGGTTCAACTCGTTTATCACATCGTAGGCCATCTTGAAGTAGTCGAAATCCGGCCCAACATATCCCAGATTATGATAAGGATCATCCCCTTTCGTATTGAGATGATGCAAGAGAAGCATGTCCACGTAATCTGTTCTCAGGTTCCGAAGGCTTTCGGAGAGACCGTTTCTAAACTCCTGTTCCATTTCCTGCCTGCTAAATGGCTCACCCGTTTCCAGGTCTTTGACCAATTGAGAAACCTTTGTGATGATGAACGCCTTGTTGCGATTTTCTTCTGTTCCCAGGACCAGGCCAAAATCTTCTTCCGTACCATAATCAGGCGCCGTATCAAACAGATTGACGCCGTTATCGACCAGATATTGCAGGGTTTTTCGATAGGCGGGTGGGTCGGCTTTCGCATTCAGATGGACGTTCGCTCCTTTTTCCCCGTTACTATAGCCCCCTAAGCCAATTCTGGAAGCCATGATATTGGTCTTGCCCAAACGTGCGTAGGTCATGATCTCGGGTTTGTGGTTACGATACGCCAGGGCTGTGGTGGACATTGTTTTACTTCCCAATTAATTTGCTCTGTTGAAAACCTGGTTCTCTGATTGGGGTGGTATTACAGACTTCTAGGCCCTTTCGGACTGGTCGTCTATCCGGATTTCGTTTTCCAGGGGTCTGCCTTCGGTCCAGTTTAGCAGTTCGCGCAGGCAAAATTCGCCCATGCGATTAACCTCCCGTCCGCACGAACCCGATGCGTGCGGCGTGATGATGCAGTTTCCCATCGAGTAGAGCGGATGACCTTCCGGCAGCGGTTCGGGGTCCGTTACGTCCAGGTAGGCGGTAATCTCGCCTTCGGCGAGTTTTTCGGTCAGGTCGTCGGTGTTGACGACAACTCCGCGGGCGGTGTTAATCAGCCGGGCGCCTTTCTTCATCAATTTCAGGTTGTCTTTGTTAATCAGGCTGTGATTGCGAGGCACGTTGGCCGAGTGAATCGAGACGACGTCGCAATTGGACATAATGAAGTCCAGCGGCGCTTTTCGGACGCCGTAGTACTGCTCTTCTTCGGGCGTAACGTAGCCGGAGGCGATATAGACGACCATCTCGAAGTTCTTCAGGAGTTTCATGAGATATTTGGAGATTTCACCGAAGCCGACAAGCCCAATCTTCGTATGGAAGTATCCGCCCGGGTAGTCGCGTCTCGGCGGGACCCAGGCGGCCTTACCCTGACTGAGGAAGTTCTGGTGATAGACGAACACGTCCTTGAGGCTTGCCAGGATAATGCCGAGCGTGAACTCCGCCACCGGTACGGCGTTCAAATGCACGGCTGAGCACAGTTTCGCGCCGGTTTTGCGAAACGCTTCGGTAATCAGCGTCTTCGTCGCGCCCGCAGCATATAAAACGATCTTCAGGTCGCCGCAGGCCTCCAGCAGTTCCGCTGTGAAAGGCAGTGCGCCCCACGTGCTGAGAATTACCTCCGCGCCCGCGACGCTTCTTTTCATCTGGTCCAGGTCGCCCGTTTCCGGAATCAGCGATTCATCGAAGTCCAGATATTCGTGAAGCCCCGCCTTCGTCTCGTCGCTATAGACGTAATCCCACTGACTGCGGATGGTGTTTATTCCAGCTTTAATCTTCTTCTTGGACATTTTTCCACCTGTATTGGTATTGATCGGATTTTTTATTAAGCCGCCTCTGACAAAGAAGGTTATACTTCATCCTTTCATGCCCATCAAGGCGCCACACGCAGGACGGGGCGTTGGAAAAACTGACGTTTGGGACGTTGAACCGTTCACAAAGGAGTACAAAAAATGATTAAATCAGGATTGGTGTCGATTACATTCAGGAAACTCTCGCCTAAAGAGATAGTGGCCCTGGTCGCCAAGGCCGGTCTTGACGGGATCGAATGGGGCGGGGACATCCACGTCCCGCACGGCGAGACGAAGCGAGCCGACGAAGTACGAAAGATGACACTTGACGCCGGTCTGACTGTCGCCGCCTACGGTTCTTATTACAAGGTCGGTCATGAGGAAGATTCTGTTCCGTTCGAGGCCGTCGTGGCCTCTGCCGTCGAACTGGGCGCACCGACCATTCGCGTCTGGGCCGGCGCCAAAGGCTCCGCCGACGCCGACGACGAATACCGCAGCCTCATCGCCAGCGAATCGCGAAGAATCGCCGACATTGCCGCCACCGAAGACATTACCGTCTCCTACGAGTTCCACGGGAACACATTGACCGACACCAACGAATCGACCGTCAAACTGCTCGAAGAGGCGGCAAATGACAACATCCGCACCTACTGGCAGCCGCCGAGCAAGTGGGAACCGGACCTCTGCCTCGAAGGTCTCCGGGCAGTGGCGCCCCGGCTGACCAACGTCCACGCCTATTATTGGGACAAGACCACCGGAGAGCACCTTACCCTTGCCGAGGGCGAAGACGACTGGAAGCGTTACCTGCCGGTAGTCGCCGCACTGGACGGAGAGCACTACGTGATGCTGGAGTTCGTCAAAGATAACTCACCGGAAGTATTTCTGAAGGACGCCGCGACGCTGAAGAGTTGGCTCTAGTAGGGCGGGCCAACTGGCCCGCCACTGTGCCCGGTAAGCATTCCGCGGGCCAGTTGGCCCGCCCTACTACTGCGCGTGATCGTTCAGGAATTTCTCAAGATCGTCGCGGACCTTTTCCGAGACCGTCGGCTGGTAGTCGGCGAGGATTTGCTCGACCTTTTCGTGCGCCCTGTCCAGCATACTCAGCCCGCTTTCACCGTCGTGATTGACCAGGTCGGAATAGTAATACTCATCCCGCATCCATGAGAGGGTATGTTCGTCGGCAAGAAAACTGCCGCCCGGGCCGACGCGCTTTATGGCTTCGTAAGCCAATCGTTCGTCGTCCACAGCCATGCCTTTGAGCATCGACTTGACGGCCCGGAACAAGTCGGCGTCCAATACGATCTGCTCCGGCGCGACAGTGGTTCCGGTCAGCAGGCTGCCGAACCATATGCCCAGCGTGCCGCCCTTCATCAGGCGTGTCAGCCAGGCCAATGCCTTCGATTGACCGGCCTGGATGTCGGGCGATGCGCTATCGACCGTACCGGCCGACGAGAAATGCGGCAGATGAAAATAATTGGCGATGTCGATATTGGCGCAGAGCATCGTGTTTCGCTCGGCTGCACCGTATGAAAGTAACCCGCTCCTCATATCTATAGGCCCGGCCGAGCCGCCATAGACCGCCGGTATGCCCTCGCTGAGCAACTGCACAATCGTCAGCATCCCCAGGAACTCGGCATGGTTCTGAACCGCCGTCCCAGCCATTGTTACCGGCGAAGTCGCACCGGCCATGGGACAGGGGCCGATGAGCATCGGGTGATTGTGCCTGGCTGCGTGTCGAATCACCTCGCACGTGTTCGGATCAACCTGGAGCGGACTGGTCGGCGAAACCAGAATCAGCAGGCTCGACCGCTTCTCTGCCGGCAGGGACTGCTCGGCGATGTCGGCCGCTGCCGTCCAGAGGGCGGCTTCGGCGAGGCTCTGCGGGGCGATTTCGTTGGGCTTGATCGAGTTCTGCATCAGGATGCACATGGCGTGCAGCATCTGGTCGTCTTTGGGCACGTCGCCCGGCAGGCACACGGGACAGGCAATGGCTATTTCGTCGATGGCGTCGGCCAGGCGGACACACGCCGTCAGGTCATCCATGGTGGATGGGCGGACCTGCTTGGTGTTCCAGTCCCATACCTTAATCGCGTTTGAATAGACCGTCGGGAGCGTGTTGCCGGGCTTCAATTCAATCGCACTTCCCGTGCGGTCGTATAGCGGGAATGATTCCGGCGCAGCCGCCAGCGCGTCAGCCACCATTTCGCGCGGAAACCGAACCAATTGATCTCCGCTGTCAACGGACAGGCCCTTCCGGGAAAGTATCCCGCACAGATTGTCGTCCAGAACCTTCATCCCGACATCGCTCAGAACGCGAAGCGATGTCTCGTGAATCCGCATGATCTCTTCTTCACGGAGGACTGTATATTCGTAATTCATGCAGACGTCTCCTTTTGTCCGAGGTTTTATATCCCGAACAGTCAGTCAGTAAGGCGGGCAAACTTGCCCGCGAAACTTTTGACACTGTGCCCCGTAAGCATTCCGCGGGCCGGTTGGCCCGCCCTACTCATATCCCGAATAACCTAACGGCGTTGCCGTAGAGGACTAATTCCTTCTGAGCGGTTGTTATGTCGGCGTCCAGGACGACGGCCTTCTGGCCGAAGGGGTTGTTCTCGGTCATGCCCGAGCCGAACATTATCTTCTCGGCACCGAGCACCTTCACAGCCTCTGCGACCTTGTCCCGGTCGGCATACGAGCAGCAGGTGTCAAGATAAAGATTATCGGCCTGGGCTGTAACCTC
>DAOVLS010000032.1 GCA_030631125.1 Planctomycetales bacterium | reverse complement strand
GACGGCTTGGGCGGGGCGGATTAACTGCCTGTCGGCGGACTTGTCCAGCAATTGACTTATCTCGCCGCGTTTGTCTATCCGCAGGCGGAGATGTTCGTTTTCCATAATGATTCCGCCTCGCGACGCCCGCGCCGTTACGGGCGACGGGCAGGGGGCGGGCCTGCCCGGCAGGAGTTTTATCGTCTTGCAGCCGACCGGCGGGACATTCGGGACGGCCACCAGGAGCCGGTGACTTTTCCCGCGGCCGATGACCTGGCTCGGCAGAACGCTGCCGCTGTCATCGACGGCCTGGAGCATCCTGCCCCTGGCGGGTACCGCTGCCAGAGCATCACGCCGCCAGGAAAGCGAGTTCCACACCGTCCATCCGTCCCCCCGACGGGGCAGGCGGCCCGGGGCGATGGCCCTTTTGGCGGCGGAGGCGATGTTTCCGCATTCGGACAGGATTTCCCCGTACAGGGCCTCGGCCTCTTCATAGACCCGCCGGATGGACGAGCCGGGCAGAACATCGTGGAACTGGTTCAGCAGCAGGGCCTTCCATGCCTTCTCCAGCCGCTCGCGCGGGACTCTCCGGCCGCGAAGGATCGCCGCCGCTGCCGACCAGATTTCCGCCTCGCGGAGGGCGAATTCCCCTTTGCGATTGCCTCGCTTGGTCCGCGCCTGCGACGTGTAAGTGCCGCGATGGAATTCATAATAAAGTTCGCCGACATAGCGGTCCTGCGGCGGGCCGGCCTTTTCCAGGGCGGCGAAGAACTCGCGCGGAGATGCTATGCGGGTGCGTGGCAGGCCTTCAAGGTCGCCTTCGCGCCGGAGGTATTCCAGGTGGTCCCGCGTCGGTCCGCCGCCGCCGTCGCCCCAGCCGAAGGGATAGAGAAATTTGTCGGTCCCGTCCTTGTGCACGCAGTCGGCCCAGCGCCTGGCAACGGCTTCGGGATGCGTCTCGGCGTTGTAATCGCGGTGGAAATGGGCCAGGACGCCGCTACCGTCGATACCTTCCCAGGTGAACGTTTCGTACGGGAAGGTCGTCCTGCCGTGGAGGTTCCAGAATATCTTGGCAGTGGTGAAGTATTTGACCCCGCAGCCGAGGAGTATCTGCGGCAGGCTGCCGCTGTAGCCGAAGACGTCCGGCAGCCAGCAGACCTCGCTGTCGATGCCGAAGTGCTCCTTGAAGTAACGTTTTCCGTAGAGGAACTGGCGGATGAGGGCCTCGCCGCCTGATATATTGGTGTCCGGTTCGACCCACATGGCCCCGTCGGGGATCCACTGCCCGCGCCGCACCGCCCACCGGATACCGTTGAAAATATCCGGATAGTCCCGCCTTACATACTCGTACAACTGCGCCTGGCTCTGGAGGAAGCGATATTCGGGGTATTGCTTCATCAGCGACAGGGCAGTGGAAAAGGTAGCGCCGGCCTTGCGATAAGTCTGCGCCAGAGGCCAGAGCCAGGCGACGTCGAGGTGGGCGTGCCCGAAGCAGAACATCTCCGGCATCGTCGGTCCGTTACGGGCGGAAAGCAGGTCCGCCAGGACCGCCTTGGCTGCGGCGAATGAACCGTCGAAGATTTCCGCCTCGGCTTCCGGATCGACCAGGGCGGTAACCTCCTTGAGGGCCTTTTCCAGGCGATGGCGGCGGAGCGAGTCTCCCGGCAGGGACTTGGCCAGCCCCCACACGGTCGTTGCGTCGAGCCATAACTGGTAGGCCTGCTCGTTCCATTCAGCCAGCCACAGACCCTTGAATGTCCGCGTAACCGGCTGAAACGGTTCCTTGCCGGGGAGCAGATACGGCAGGTGGGCTGGGGTAGGACCGTGCCCGGCATAGGTCTCGATAAGGACTTTCAGCGTACCGCCGCCTTTGACCAAACGGGACAGGTCCAATTCACTGTGGAGCCGATTCAGCCCGCCGACGGGTTGGCCATTGACAAAGACGACCGACTCGGTGTCGATGTCGCCGGTGAGGACGAAGGACCTGCCTTCGGGCGCACGTGGAACATTTACCTTGCAGTGGAACCAGGCGTACTGCCATTTCCGCCCCCACTTCCCGCCCCGGCGGATCGGGCGATATCGCAGGCGGGCGGCCTGGGCCGGGGTAAGGTGCTCGGTCGTGGAGGCGAATTCGGCCGGTAACTCCGCAACCGGCGAAAGAATCCGTTTGCGGATCGCTTTCAGCCAGGCTTCCACACGAACATTCCAGATAATCGGCATCGTCGTCATAAAAAAACCTTTCCGAAAAAAAGGGTATGGGACTCTTTTTTCCACATCATTCACGAAATTACTCTTATACTCTCTTCCGTTAGTGGAAAAAAGACTCCCGTCCCCTTTTTCTTTCTGGTATCTTTTCCGCTTTGCGGTTTACAGGAATCCGAGTAAGAGTAAAGGAAAGGTCCAAAGCATGTACAAAAATGTAAACGAGTTGGCGGCAGTGGTTCGAAAGGCCGTCGAGACGACGGTTGTTACCGATGTCCACACGCACCTGCACTCGCCGAGTTATGAAGGGGCGCTGCTCTGGGGCGCCGACGAGGTGCTGACCTATCATTACCTGGTAACGGAACTGTTCACCGTCGCGCCGCGCGACCTGACTTACGAGAAGTTCTTTTCGCTTCCCAAGCCCGCCCAGGCCGACCTTGTGTGGGAGCACATTTTCCTCAAAGGCGGCGCGCTGTCCGAAGCCGCCCGCGGCGCTATCACGACTTTCAACCGCCTGGGGCTGGATGTCGCAGGACGCGATCTGGCCGGCATTAGAAAATGGTTCGCCGAGCAGAATATCGACGAATATCTGCCGAAGGTCTTCGAGATGTCCAATATTGATTACGCCGTGATGACCAATAGCGCCTTCAGCCCCACCGAGGCCGATTTCTGGCGGCAAGGCCTGCCCGTGCCGGAATGCCTCAAGACGTCGCTGCGTATCGATACGCTGTTTGGCGACGGATGGGAAAGGGCGGTCGAAGTCATGGCCGAGGCCGGTTACGACGTGAAGATCGAGCCGGACGATAAAACCTACGACGAGGTCCGCCGCTACCTGGTCGATTGGTCGGAGCGGATCAATTCGGTGTACTTCGCAGCCTCGATCGGTCCTGAGGAATTCGCCTATGGCGACGATAGCCCGTTCACCCGTGTGATTGATCGGGCAGTCATGCCGGCTGCGGTCGAAGTCGGCGCGCCTTTCGCATTGATGATAGGCGCGCGCCGGGCGGTGAACCGTAACCTTCGCGCCGGCGGCGCAGGCGTCGGCGTTGCCGACGTAATGTCCCTGACGAGAATGCTCCAGAGACACACCGATGCGAAATTCCTCGTTACGATGCTCTCGCGCGACAACCAGCACGAACTGACCGTCCTGGGGCGGAAATACGGTAGCCTGCACATCTTCGGCTGCTGGTGGTACTGCAATAACCCCAGCATCATCGACGAGATGACGCGACAGAGGCTGGAACTGCTTGGCACAGCCTTTACCTGCCAGCACTCCGACGCGCGAGTCCTGGACCAGTTGATTTACAAGTGGGATCACACGCGGCAGATCGTCGCCGATGTCCTCGTCGAGAAGTACAGCGACCTGTTCGATGCCGGCTGGAGGCCTACGGAAGAGGAAATCAACCGCGACGTCCGCGCCATATTCGGCGGATCGTTCGATGATTTCCTGAAAAAATAGGCATACTAGGAATATTTTTAAGCGGATTTTTCTTAAAAAGCTCAAACTTTGGTTTTTTTGATAACACTTGCCAAAGCAGTGGTATGTGGATAAACAAGGCCGGAAAAAGCGGTGCGTTCCGCCCGTGTCCGGAACTCCGCTGGTTACAAGCCAGTAGCAATGTCGAGTAACCTGGGGCTCTTTCACGGACAGGCGAGAGAGCGATGCTTGTGCTGGAAGCGTTTTTTACTGTTTATGAAAAAAATCTGGAATGGGTGGAGATTGTAATTGCTTGAACAAGCTTGACTTAGCGTTACGCGGCGAGATTGGGCGAAAAAAACCCTAACGTTGAGTTAAAAAAGTCTTGACAAAGTCCCGAACCTGTGATATTGTGCCGTTCATTTAGAAGGTTTGGTGTATGCTGTGCGGGTGGAGATGTGTGTTTTCTCCTTCATGACGATTGCTTATTTGATCTAAACGATTGAGAGAAAGTGAGGAGAAGCTTATGTTCGCGAAAAGGCTCGTAGTTGTGCTCATGGTGGTCGGACTTTTCACACCGTTTGCTTCCTCGGCTATTGTTGTCATTACCAATGAGTACACACTTGAAGAGGTGATGGATATGCCGAACGGCTTCCGCGTGGAAGACAAGGTCTTCTCCGACTGGTTCTTCACCGACGCTTCCCAGAACGGCGGGTTCGCGCCGACGCCGGCAGGGATCAAGGTTGTAGGTGTATATCTTGATCTGGACGGAAACGGTCAACTGGACCCGACGATAGACGAGATAGGCCTGTGTTTCACCGGCGGCTGGTCCGCCTTCGCCAATCAGATCGCCGATACGGTTATCGGTTTCAAGGTTACCGCCGACGATCCGTTCTTCCTCGTTGACAATACACTGAAGATGATCGCCTTCGGTACCGACGGGACCGGCATGGCTTCCATCAGCGAGAATGTTTACGCCGACGATAATTTTTCCGAGTTGATTGGCTATAAGTTTGTCTACGATCATGAAGGTGGGACCAAGCATGAGGATCATCTCGACTACTACAGACCTTATAAAGAGATCTGGGTCATCAAGGACGTGCTTGTCAACGGCACCGGCAATGGCGAGGCTCACATCAGCCACTTCTGCAACACCTTCAGCCAGGTTCCCGAGCCGATGACGCTGGCGCTGCTGGGAATCGGCGGAATCGGCGTTCTTCTCCGCCGCAGACGAAAGTAAGCGCCCTGTACCGATTATCCAAGCCCAGGGATTTGAATCCCTGGGCTTCTTTTTTTAATAATGACACCGGCGGCATTTTAGCGCAATATTATCGGGAATTTCCGTAGTCGGGTCCGTGGAAAGGTGCAATATGAGTAAAGATATGTCTCATCCGAAGTTTCCCCTGATTCCCGGTATTGCCGGCGGGCTTGGGCCTTTCGCGCACGTCGGGTTTGAGAAGCGTCTGCTGGAGCTGACAGCCGAGCGCTTCGGCGCTGACGGCGACGCGGATTTCCCCGAATATATCGTTTCGTGCGTCCCGCAGGTTCCTGCCCGGTCGGAAGCCTTGTCCGGCAGGGCGCCCGATTTGAGTCCTTACCTGCTCCGCTCATTTCGCCGGCTCGAAAAGGCCGGCGCTGATTTCCTGTCCGTTACCTGCAACACCGCCCACGCCTTCCTGCCGGCAATCGCCGCCGACATCCCGCTGCCGCTGGTCCACGTCGTCGCCGAGACGGTCGATTATGTGCTTTCGCAGCATCCGTCCATCAAACGTGTCGGGCTTTTGGCGACGACGGGTGTATGCCGCTTCAGCCTGTTCAGCCAGGTCTTCGCCGAGAAGAGTGTGGAATTGGTTTATCCGCCCGACAGCGAGGATGAATCAGACCCGGACAACCTGCTGGAGAGGCTGGTGATGCGGGCTATTTACGGGCCTTATGTTGAGGGCAAGCGTTCCGGCGGGATCAAGGCCGGGCTGATGGATGAGGGTAATCCCTCGCCGAGGGATATGCTGCGCGAAGCGGCAGGGGGGCTTGTCGAGCAGCAGGCCGCCGAGGTCGTCATTGTGGCTTGTTCGGAAATTTCGCTCGCCCTTGGCCCGGACGACGCGCCCGTGCCCGTAGTCGATACAATGGACGTGCTGGCGATGGCCATGCTTGACCTGGCCGCTGGGAAACGCTCGATCAACGACCTGCCCGCCCCCGACGCCTGGCCGAAACCGGTGAAATAAACGAACGCTCAGTAATTATTTTAGCGCGAAACGGCAAGCCGCGCGGCTTGCCGTTTTGCGTTGTTGTTATTTCCCCAGTTCGCGTGAGCGTTCTGCCGCCGTTCGGAATGCGGCGATGAGGGCGTCTTTGACGCCGGCGGAATCCATTGATTCAACGGCTGCTTGTGTCGTACCGCCGGGGCTGGTAACTCTGGCCCGCAGGACTTCCGGCGGGTCGCCGGTGCGGGTCAGCAATTCGCCCGCGCCACGGCAGGTCTGGATCGCCAGGGCCGACGCCATGTCCCTGTCGAGTCCTTCTGCTACGCCGGCGGCGACCATTGCCTCGATAAGGTAGAAGAAATACGCCGGTCCGGACCCGCTGACGGCGATGACCGCGTCGATTAGTTCTTCGGCGACGCGGACGGTTTTGCCGCAGGCTGCGAAGAGTTTTTCCGCCCATGCCAGGTCGGCGTCGTCTGCGCCCGGCCCGGCGGCCACGGCACTGACACCGGTCCCCACAAGCATCGGCGTATTGGGCATGACGCGGACAATCCGTCCCTTGCCGCCGAGATGGTCGGAGATGAATTGCGAGCGGATACCTGCGGCGATGCTGATTATCGTCGCGTCGGGATTGACCGCCCCGGCGATACCGTCGAGCACCTCGGCCATTATCTGCGGCTTGACCGCGAGGATTATTCGCGGGCAATGCGCGGGAATATTGTTGTCGGGTTCGGTCGTAACGCCCAGTTCGCGCGTGAAGAACTGCCGGCGTGAAAACTGCGGGTCGGAAACCACCACTGCGTTATGACCGACGAGATTGGCCGAGATTACCCCGCGAAGAAGGGCCTCGGCCATATTGCCCGCCCCGATTACTCCGAGTTGATATTTCGCCATTTTTGTTTCACTCGTCGAGTATTTCGAGCAGTCGTTCGGTAAGTTCCACGTGCCGGTATTTATCTCGCGTGAGTCTGCGGAGTTGGTCGCGCCGGTCCGGATCGGTTACATCGGCGGCGAGTTGGTCGTACTCGTCGGCGGCGGCTGAAACGTCCTGGAGCATCTCGTTGAAATGTTCGCGGAGGATCGCACGCTCAGGCATGGCAGGCCTCCTGGGCCGACCCGCCCGCCAAGGACTGAATGACGGCGACGTGAGAGAGACCGTCATGTTTCATCGCCTCAAGGATGGCGTGAATCTCTGCCCGCTGCTCCTCGTCAAGACATTCGATGTGCCGGAGTTCATCCGCCGACGTCTCAATCCGCCCCAGAAGCGACGCCTCCAGTTCGGCAACTTTTTCCAATCGGCCAAGACCCAGGCCCGATACGGACGACATGATATAACTCCCGGTTTAACCACTATCATTCTCGCATACTCGGCGAAAAAACGCAAGGTAGAAACCGCCGATTTTGGTCAATTTTTATACCAGCATCCTGCCGATGGCGTCGGGGCCGGGAACCTTCCCGACGACCTTCACCGTCCCGTCCACGACGAGCGCCGGCGTCAGCATTACGCCGAATTTCATTATCTCGTTGATGTCCGTAATTTTTTCGATTTCATACTCAATGCCCAGCGCCCTGGCGGCGGCTTCGGCGTTCTCCGCCAGTTTCCGGCACTTCGGGCATCCGGTTCCGAGAATCTGTAATTTCTTCATATCAACGCCTTTTTTGCCTTTCCTGAAAAGCACCGGATTATTCCGGAAACAGTGCTCCGAATATTATGCCGGAGATGGTGGCCATGACGATCACCAGCGAGACAAAAACCAGCGTCTTGCGTGTCCCCATAATGCTGCGAATGACGAGCATGTTCGGCAGCGACAGGGCAGGTCCCGCCAGCAGCAGCGCAAGGGCGGGTCCTTTACCCATTCCTGCGCGAATCAGGCCTTCGAGGATCGGAACCTCCGTCAGCGTGGCGAAGTACATAAACGCCCCAGCCACCGAAGCGAAGAAGTTCGCCCGCACCGAGTTGCCCCCGACGGCCGATGCCACCCACTGCGACGGGATGATGCCCTCTGATCCCGGGCTGCCCAGCAGAAAACCCGCAATCAGAACGCCGAAAAAAAGCAGCGGCAATATCTGCTTGGCGAACACCCATGTCGAACCGGTCCATTCGCCCAGTTCGCCCCGTTTGAACCACGTAGCCAACATCGCAATCAGGCCCAAGCCGAACACCCCGGCCACGAAAAAGCGAACGCCGTAAATCGTCGCGTACAGGCCTGCGCCGGAGGCATCTTCAGGTTTGCCCAGGTTGGCGAAGACCAGCACTGCCACCATCGCCGCGAAGAAGGCGGCGTTTTTCCACAGCGGTCGGCTGACTTCCGGTGCGGGCATGGCCGCCTGATTATTAGCCTTTTGAAGTTCTTCCTTGCGGAATATCAGGTGCATCAGCAGGCCCAGGACGATACTGAAAACGACGGCCCCGACGGCGCGGGCGATTCCGATCTCCAGCCCGAGCACACGGGCAGTCAAAATGATTGCCAGGACGTTAATGGCCGGTCCTGAATAGAGGAACGCCGTCGCCGGTCCCAGCCCCGCTCCCATCCGGTAAATCCCCGCAAACAGCGGCAGCACCGTGCAGGAACAAACCGCCAGGATGCTTCCCGAAACGCTTGCGACGCCGTAGGCCAGAACTTTGTTGGCCTTTGCGCCGAGGTATTTCATCACCGAAGATTGGCTGACGAATACGGCAATTGCGCCGGCGATAAAAAAGGCCGGTATCAGACACAGCAGGACGTGCTCGCGTGCGTACCATTTGATAAGGCGCAGCGATTCGGTTATAGCGTTGCCGAACCGAACGCTGGTTACGGGCAGAAAATAACATCCTGCAAACACCGCGACAATCACTGCCGCTTTTTTCCACTCTGATTTCCAGTTGAACATCTTTGTTGCTTTCCAACGCTCATGCGCCTGCTATAAGTTCTTCAAAACCGCTCTGTTCTCGCGCGCCTGGTCGCGGAGGACGCTCGTAACGCACTCCATGAAGTTCAGTACGCACGGGGTCTTTAGGCTGTAGAGCATTTTCAGCCCGTTCTTGCGATGCTCGACGATCCCGACCTTAAGCAGCACCGACAGGTGCCGGGAGACGTTCGACCGCTCGGAGGCGACGTGTTCGGCAATATCGCAGACGCACTGCTCGCCGTCCTTGAGGAACTCGATTATTGCCAGACGTATCGGATGCCCGGCTGCGGAAATAACCTCGGCCTTACGTTCGTAAAGTTTTCTGGTGGCGGTGTCCATGTTCACTCTCCGGTTAGTTGAAGCATTTGTGAGTATGTGCTCATATACTCACATAATAATCGAGAATACGTCTTTGGTCAAGGGGTTTTTTCGGAAATTTTTTCTTGTTACAGGATGAAAGTCATCGTTCGTAAAACCTCAAAATAGTCGCGATTTTCGAACGAAACGACATGCGGCGCCGATAGCGACACGCCGGGATAATGAGATGCCTTGTAGGCCTTTTGGTGTTTTTTAAAGGAAATCTCCACACGGAACTCTTTTGGTAGCGGCATCTTATACAATGCAAGGTCCGCCTTCAGGGCCGATTCCACGCCGGACTTTATTTGCCTGACCGCAAGTTGCGGATGGATGCTGATGACGGATCCACCGATGCCCTGTTTGACCGCGACAGTCTGAATCGCCTTGTTGGATAATGTTACCTGTTGGCAGAGTCCCTCATCGCCGGAGACGAAGGCGACCGGAACGTCGAACGTCGAGGCTGCGTATGCGTGCAGGAGAAATTCGGAGGCCAGCGTTCCGTTGATCCTGATGGACTCGATCTGCCCGGACATGGTATGCGCCAGCGGATTGGTATCCAGGCCGGCGGGGGAGTGGTATCCGATCATGACGACGGCATCGAAAGTTTTGTCGAGGTGATCGACCATAAACAACGGATGATCGGCCCAGCCGCGAACCAACCTGGCCTGCTCGGGGAGTTTTGATGCGATGATGTTCCTGGCTGTATCGTGCGCATCTCTGACGAGAATCTCGGTAGCGCCGGCGTTCAGCGCGCCCTCACAAGCGGCTGCGACTTCGTCGGTCATCTGCTCCTGGAACTCGCGATAATCGGGCTTTTCCTTCACTGTTTCGTCCCAGTGTGCCGTTCCCGTAACGCCTTCGATGTCGGCGCTTATATAGATTTTCATTGCTTTACCTCGGTCCGGTTTGTCCCTTGTGGCGTCTTTGGAACACGTATCGTATGTACGCGCGGGGCCATTGGCAAGTTTGTCCCGCTTGACGCCGTCGGATATAAGATGCGATACTTATGCCGATGTTTTCTACTGTAGGCAAAATGTTCGTCAAGTTGCTTGGCGGTTCTCGTAACGAGCGGCTGGTCCGCGCGCGGATGGACGTTGTCCGCGAGCGGATTAACATGGCTGGGCGGAAGTTTGAAGATGAGTATTACGCCCTCGTTCGCCAGGCGGTGGAGGCGAAGGGCGGGGGAGGCGATGCGGATGAGCTGGCCCGAATGGCCAAGTCGCTCCAGGTCGTGCCGCTGGTGGCGAAGGAGTGGCTGACGGGCAAGACGGACGATCTCCACCGCCGGTTGGTCGATGGCGAATCGGTTGACGACATCCTGCCCGAAGCGTTCGCCGCCGTTCGCATGGCGTCGTGGCTGGCGCGCGACCACCGACAGTTCGACGTGCAATTTGTCGCAGGACAAGTCCTCCACGAAGGTATGATCGCCGAAGAAGCCACCGGCGAGGGCAAGACCATCGCCTGTTACCCCGCCATTTACATGGCGGCCCTTGCCGGAAAGAAAGTCCACGTCGTTACCACCAACGACTACCTCGTCCAGCGTGACCGCGATTTCGCCGCCCCGATATTCGAGATGCTCGGCATGGCCGTCGGCGCGATCCAGCAGCCGATGGACAGCGCCGAGCGGCAGAAGCAATATGCCTGCGACGTAGTCTATGGCACCAACAGCGAGTTCGGCTTCGATTACCTCCGCGACAATATGAAAATGTCGCCGGCGGAGCAGGTTCAGCAGGTTCGCGATTACGCTATCGTCGATGAGGTGGATAACATTCTCGTTGACGAGGCGCGGACGCCGCTGATTATTTCCGGCCCCGCCTTCGGCGACGTGCAGCGCTACAGCAAGGCCGACGCCGTTATCAGGGAAATAATCAAACGCCACCGCTCTTACAAGCAGGCCGACCGGCGTCTTGAAGGTCTCAAAAGGTCGGCCAGGGCGCTCGACGGCGAATTGTCCAAGGCCGACGGGGGGAAGAAAAAATCGGTCTCGAAGAAACTGGACCAGGCCCGCGCCGACCTCGCCGGCGCTGAGGACCAACTCGCCGGCCTGACGAAATAC
This sequence comes from Planctomycetales bacterium, assembly GCA_030631125.1. Next base: position 2,150 of record DAOVLS010000032.1, on the reverse strand, counting down.
TACGAGGTCGAACTGGACAAGAAGTCCGCACACCTGACACACGAAGGCGTCAGCGCAGCACAGGATGTCGCCGGGGTGGGAAGTTTCTACGTCGGGGCGAACATGGAATGGCCTCACCTGCTGGACCAGTCGCTTCGGGCGCACGTCGTCTATGAGCGGGACAAGGATTACGTCGTCCAGGGCGGCGATGTCGTCATCGTCGATGAGTTCACCGGACGCCTTATGGAAGGGCGGCAGTGGTCGGACGGGCTTCACCAGGCCGTCGAGGCGAAGGAACGCGTTACCGTCAAAGAGGAAAACCAGACACTCGCGACCATCACGCTTCAGAACTTCTTCAAACTCTACGAGAAACTGGCGGGAATGACAGGCACGGCGATGACCGAGGCCGAAGAGTTCATGAAGATTTACAAACTCGACGTGATCTCCGTCCCGACGCACCGGCCCGTCAACCGCATGGACTACAACGACCGCATCTACGGCACGGTCGAGGAGAAATATGACGCGCTTGTCGAGGAGATAAACACCTACTCGAAGGCGGGTCGCCCCGTGCTGGTCGGTACGACGAGCATCGAGAAATCCGACCTGATCAGCGAGATGCTGACGCGGACTTACGGCATCGCGCACGAGGTGCTGAACGCCCGCCCGGAGAACGCCGCACGCGAGGCCGACATCGTCGCACAGGCGGGTTGGCAAAGTCCGCTGAAGCGTGGCTCGAAAAAGATGGTCGGTAACGTAACGATCGCGACGAACATGGCCGGTCGAGGCACGGACATTAAACTCGGCCCGGGCGTGGTTGAATCCGCGTGCAAGGTTCCCCCGGCCGAGAAGTTCGCCGAACTGGGCGTCGAGCCGCAGGACCTCTTCCCGCCCGGCTCGACCAAGTGCTGCATCCACTGCCCGGAATACAACGCCGCCACGAAATGCGCCCATTGCTTCAAGCCGAAGATCGACCCGTCCTTCCCCAAGCGTGGCCGGAGCGACTGTGTCGCCGACGTGCCCTGCGGGCTTCACATCGTCGGCACCGAGCGCCACGAGGCCAGGCGGATCGACAACCAGTTGCGAGGGCGATCGGGGCGGCAGGGCGACCCCGGTTCCAGCCGGTTCTTCCTGTCGCTGCGGGACGACCTGATGGCAGTCTTCGCCGGCGAGTGGACGCTGAAAGTCCTCGGCTGGTTGGGCTTGCAGGAAGGTCAGGCCATTGAGGACAAGCGCATCAGCAAGGGCGTCGCCCGCGCACAGAAGAAGGTCGAGCAGCGCAACTTCGACATCCGCAAGAACCTCCTCGAATACGACGAGGTGATGGACCATCAGCGGCGGTACTTCTACTCCCGTCGCCAGAATACACTCGCCGGGCGGGACATCGAAAGCGTCATCCGCGAGATGATCGGCGAGACAATAAGCGACGCGGTGGCCGATTATCTCGCCGGTAATTACCCGCAACGATGCATGGCTGAATGGGTCCGGCACAACCTGGAACTGAACCTCAGGCCGGACCAGATTCGCGGCGAGACGGTCGAAGATTTCCCCACGCTCGAAGCCGACCTCCGCAACCGGGCGGCAGAGGAAGCAACCAACGTCATAAATGTAACCATCGGCGAATACGCCGACGAGGAAATCGACCCGAAGGAATGGGACTTGCGAGGGCTTTCCTCATGGGCGATGAGCCGGTTCAAGGTCAATCTCTCCCAGAACCAACTTCGACGGATGGACCCGTCCGAAATGGAACAGTCCCTCTCCGAAGCCGCCGCCGCTCACATAGAGTCAATCGACCTGACGCCGCTCCAGCGGTTCCTTACCGACGGTTTCGCCGTCCAGGCCCTGGCAGAAAGCGTGCGGAACAAGTTCGGCGTGGAGATGGCCCCCGATGAACTTCCCGCCGGCGAACCGCAGTCAGCCGAGGAAAAAATAACCCTCGCCGTTGAGGATGCGTATCTCCGGCGTGAGATTGAGTATCCCTGCCAGTACGCAATCGACATAACGGTCGGCAAGGCCGGCGCCGACAACGTCTATGCCCTCGGCGCGTTATGCGACTGGGCCAATCGTAAGTTCGAAGCCGGTTGGGAACCCGAAAAACTATCCGATAAGTCCATCGACCAATTGCTCGACGACCTTATCGCCCTGAGTGAAGATTTCCTCACCGGCGACGGGCT
>DAOVLS010000267.1 GCA_030631125.1 Planctomycetales bacterium | reverse complement strand
GTCCTCATCGGGCTTGTGGTCTGGTGGGCGACCCGTTTTCTGCGTGGGACGCGCGGCGCCAGCCTGGTCAAGGGCGCCGCGGTGGTCCTGGCGGTGGTGTACCTGTGCATCCGCCTGCTGCCCAAGGACCAGGACCGCCGCTGGGACCGAATCGAATTCCTCTATGGAAAGTTCCTGCTGTTCGCCTTCGTGGCGGTGGTGGTTGCCTTTCAGCCCGAACTCCGCCGGGCGCTGGGATATTTCGGTCGGACGCGCCTGTTAGGCGGCCCGCGACGGTACCTCGCAGAGAAGATCGCCGCTCTTGTGGAATCGGCGGGGTACCTCTCACGCAACAAAACCGGCGCGATAATCGCCGTTGAGCGCAAGATCGGGCTGGGGGGATTGATGGAATCAGGGACGCCCCTGGACGCGGAACTGACTGCCGGGCTGCTGAACACGATCTTCTACCACGGCACACCGCTGCACGACATGGGCGTAATCGTCCAGGAAGGCCGGATCGCGGCGGCCGGTTGCCAGTTCCCGCTGGCCGAGAGCGAAGACGTGGACGCCTCGCTGGGCAGCCGGCACCGGGCGGCGCTGGGTCTGGCGCAGGAAACCGACGCCGTTGTCATCGTCGTCAGCGAAGAAACCGGGCGGATATCCATCGCCGCCGAAGGACAACTGCACATCGGTCTGGATACCGACGGCCTGCGCGAGATGCTGCGGGCGATGCTGATGCCGAAGCGATGGAACTGGCTACCGCAGCACCGAAACGCCGAAACGTAAGTGAATATGCAAACAAGACTTAGCCAATCCGGCAAGAAACGCGGCGATGAAATTCCTGTCAGCCGATTCAGCAGGCAGTGGTTCATGCAGGGTCTGCGCACCTTTGTATGGGTGGCGGCTATTTCCATCCTGACCTGGGTCTATGCCGACATACATTTCACCGCCGAGGAGGATGTCCTGGCCACAATGCACCTTTACACGGGATCGGCCGATAACATCGTCCTGCTCAGCCCGAACGATACATCGATCAGATTTCGCATTAAAGGCAAGCGGAGCTCCATTGACAGTTTCATGGACCGCCTGTCAGTGCAGAAATCAGTGCTGCTGTACGACCCGGCCAGGGCTCTTGGACCCGGCCAACACCGCGAACGCATCGCGGAGATTCTGACCGACCTGCACGAGTTGCGCGATTCGGGGCTGGAGATCGTCTGGGCCAGACCAAGGGACATTGACATCCGGCTCGATAAATTAATAGACATCCGCGGCGTACTCGTGAAGCCTGACTTCAGCGGTGTCGTACTGGCCGAACCCGCTAAGGTCAAACCCGAACGCGTCAGCCTGCGCATCCCGGCAAGCCAGATGAAAAACCTGGGCCAGGAAAAACAACTGACCGTACTGACCAAGCCGATCACTCTCGGCGACGACGTGGTCGTCGGTAAAACCAGAACGGTCGAGGTCGAACTCCTGCCCCCGCCGAACGTCAGCCACGCACGCCTGGTCCCGCGTAAGGTTACAGTTACCTTCAAAGCCGGGCAGCGGACAGGCAGCAAGAAATTCACCGTCAGCATCGGCATCACGATGCCGAAGGCCTGGCTGGACGGCGATTTCTGGAGCAAGCACAAGGCTCAGGTCAAGCCGGGCGAGACCTGGACGCGTTCCATCACCGTATCAGGCAACCCCATAGACCTGGGAAAACTCACAGCCGAAAATATCCGGGCTGATATCGTCCTGACCGAGAGCGACAAACAGCGGATCGGGCTGGAAAGTTGGTGGCCCGGTAAAATCAAGGTTCAGTTCCCCGACAATTATAAGGTCCGCCTGACCGAGCCGATCCCCGTCGTCGAATACCGACTGGTCAAACGCACCGAATCACCCGCCCCGCCGCCGTAAGAGAATTCACATGGACGCCACCGCATATATAGAACAGATTGCTACTGCCGCCCGCGCCGCCGCGTCGGACCTGGCCGTTGCATCCGCCGGGCAGCGTAACGCCGCACTCGTCGCCGCCGCAAAGGCAATCCGCAACGGCGCAGCCGACATCCGGGCCGAAAACGCCAAAGACCTCACAGCCGCTGAAGAGTCCGACCTTTCGGCGGCCATGATCGACCGGCTGACGCTGACCGATTCGAGCATCGAAGCAATGGCCGCGGGCCTGGAGGCGATCGCCGCGCAGACCGATCCGGTCGGGCAGACCATCGCCGCTTGTAACCGCCCCACCGGCCTGCGAGTCGAGAAACGCCGCGTGCCGCTGGGCGTGGTTGCTATCATCTACGAATCCCGCCCGAACGTTACCGCCGACGCCGCCGCCCTGTGCCTCAAAAGCGGAAACGCCGTAATCCTCCGAGGCGGTAAAGAGGCAATCCATTCCAACCTCGCCATCGCCGAATGCCTCCGTGAGGGCGTCGCCGCCGCCGGACTGCCCGACTCGGCAATCACCGTCATCGACAAGACCGACCGGGCGGTCGTGCCCGCGATGGCCAAGGCCGAGGGTCTGATTGACCTTATCATCCCACGCGGCGGGGAGGGCCTGATCCGCGCCGTCGTCGAAGCCGCCACCATACCCGTCATCAAACACTATGCCGGAAACTGCCACGTCTATGTCCACGCCGACGCGGATTCGGCAATGGCTGAAGCAATCGTCATCAACGCCAAGTGCCAACGCCCCGGCGTATGCAATGCCGCAGAAACGCTGCTGGTAGATGCCGCGATTGCCGACGAATTCCTGCCCAATATCGCCCAAAAACTCGCCGACGCCGGTGTCGAACTGCGAGGCTGTGGGAAATCACGCAAAATCGTCCCAGATATGAAACCGGCCACAGAAGAAGACTGGTCCACTGAATATCTCGCACTGACATTGGCGGTAAAGGTCGTCGATTCGCTCGATGATGCCGTCGAGCACATCAACACCTACGGCTCGCATCACACCGACGCGATTGTTACCGCCGGCCTGGCCTCAGCCGAGGCGTTCGTCGCGCGCGTTGACAGTTCATCGGTAATGGTCAACGCCTCGACGCGATTTTCCGACGGCGGCGTGTACGGCCTCGGCGCAGAGGTCGGAATCAGCACAGACAAACTCCACGCCCGAGGCCCCATGGGCGCACAAGACCTCACCACCTACAAATGGATCGTTACCGGCAGCGGCCATATCAGAAAATAAATTCTAGCAGGTCCCGCCAAGGACGCCTGGTATCTTGTAACAGGTTCGCTGATGGATACATCAATGTGGCGCAAAAGTCGTAACGTTATTGCGAAGCGGCAAAGCCGTGCGGCTGCCACATGGGGCTTGCCGCTTCGCAATAACGTTGAGAAGTTTCGCATGACCTGAATACATCAAATTGGGCGTTACAGACCACCAGGGCGGATGCACGGGATAAAGAAGAATTGTTCATAGGACAATGACATGGAGCACATCTGCGACCTTGAACATCGTCGTATCTGGTTTCACCAGTGGGAAGGTCCCGAAAAATTCAGCGTTCCTTTCGATAAACAACCATATGTGTGTCTAATCGTTATGAACTTGCGAAAGGCGCAATTCGTTCCCTACGGAATGATTCAAATCGGATTTTCTCTGATCGACTCAAATTGCAGACAAGTGGTAACAGCCGGCTTTGACTCGGAACTATGGCACGATTGTATAGATGCCGCAATTCTTCTGCGAAATCCCGATGTTACGGATGAAAACTTAGTCGCAACCTCATGGGAAAACAGCAAGTTACCGAAAAAATTTCTGTTCTTTTTCCTGGAATGTACAAGTGTTTTTGATATCGAGTTCAATAATTTTTTGGTGTTGTTTGTGGGAGAAAATAAAACTCGAAAACAGAGAACAATCTCCGCTATCCGCAAACAAAGCTATCTATGACCCGGATATGAGCGCGAGGCGGATTGCCTGGTTCGTATTTGTTTAACCCTTGAAAGGGGCTAAACACATATCCCAACTCGCTACGTTTCTTTTAACAAGTTTTTCTATCCCCTGTATCCCCTGCATCCCTGCTAAAATGTTTTTGACATGGCCAAGGAACCTGAAGCGCATTTATTTTGTCATCGCTGCGGCGCGGTGTTGAAGCCGGGGGTGGGGAATTTCTACGTCGTAAGGATCGAGGCGTTCGCCGACCCGACACCGCCGAACCTGACCGAAGCCGACCTTGACGTCGATATTGACGAGATTATCGAGAACATCCTCGAAGAAATCCGCAACACCTCCGAAGCCGAACTGATGGACCAGGTCTATCGGCGTCTGACGATCCACCTCTGCGGAGCCTGCTACGCCGAGTGGATCGAAAACCCGGCTTCGTAATTTCCAATTGTCAATGGCCTGCTGGCCTGCCCCCCAAAAACTGTTCCAACTGCGCTCACGTTTGCGCGCGCAAACGTGTCTCTGGCAGCGGGGGGAAATGGAAAAAAATAAAAAATATTTTTCTATGGGGGCCAGGGACTTACGTCGAGGCGGTGCTCCATCGGCTACAGGTTTGCGCGCGCAAACGTGAGCGCGAATGTTAAGGGTAGAGGGCGCGTATAG
>DAOVLS010000331.1 GCA_030631125.1 Planctomycetales bacterium | reverse complement strand
CGGCCAGGCCTACGAGTTTCAACTCGCCTATCCCGCCGCGAGCGACGTCGGCTTCGACCTCACCGGCAACGGCGTCGATACCCTGCAAAATAGAACTGTGCACGCGAGAAATCATTTAAGCACCCTCAACTAAAGAACAGGGAGATGGTAATTGCAGTAACCCATGAGAGCAAGAAGTGTATTGGGTCAGGTACAAAGCCCAGCCATTCGAATGGCTGGGCTTCTTTCCGACCACGCTACCCGCGCCCGCGTCAGTCTGTCAGGTCGTCGAGGAACTGCCTGTAGAATCCGACGTAGTCGTGGCTGTCGCCGTTCTTCATAAACGCCATTGCCGAGCGGGGATGCTCGTCCAGCGTACCGGTAATCATGTACGGGATGTGATATCCCCAGTCGATGTTCTCTCCGAGCGGCATGACCGTATCGGCGATGACCTTGAGGACCGGTTCGATGTCGAACTTTGGATTCTTGAGGAATCCCATCAGCAGTTCCGTCGGGCAGTTTCCCGCAGCCCTGCCAAGTCCGAAGAGGGTCCCGTCGAGATAATTGGCGCCCTTTCGAATGGCTTCGATCGTGTTGGCGAAGGCAAGCTGCCGGTTATTGTGGAAATGCGCGCCGACCTCCTTGGTCTTGAGGTATTGCTGGTACTTTTCGACGAGTGCATGGACCTCTTCGCTGTAAAGCGCGCCGAAACTATCGACGATATAGACGGCCTTGGCGGAGGTCTCCTCCTCGATCTGCTGAAGCGCCTCGTCGAGGAAAGGCGGACCTTCGTGCGATATGGCCATGATGTTAATGGTGCACTCGTAGCCCCTTTCGTCGGCGTTGCGGGCTAAGTGAATGGCCTTGTCAATGTCCTTGACGTAGGTGGCGATGCGGATCATATCGACCACGGATTCATCGGCGGGGAGTATGTCCTCTGCGACGGCTTTGTGTGCGTCCTGCATGATGGCGACCTTCGTGCCGTTCGGGTCGATACCATCGACTGCCTGGCGGAGTTTGTCTTCGTCGCAGAACCGCCACGGGCCGAACTCGTCCGGCGAGAACATTTCCTTGCTGTTGCGGTATCCCAACTCGACGTAATCAATACCGGCGGCGCAGGCAGCCTTATATACCGCTCGAACCGTCTCTATCGAGAAGTGCGAGTCGTTGGCCAATCCGCCGTCGCGGATCGTGCAATCCAAAACCTTTATCTGTGGACGAAACATTTTTTACTCCCGATAACCTTCAGGCCTCCATGCCTCCTTACAGAAGAACACCTATCTATAATCGTAACATTCTACACGAGATTTTACTTATTAACACCTCAAATCCGGCGAAATTGTTGTTTCAGCACAACGGCTGGAGAAACTCGACGGCGGCCTTTATGTCCGCTATCTGCTGCGGGCCTGAAATCTCGCGCTCTATCGTCAACGTCCCGTCGTAGCCAAGTGCTTTCAGTTTCGAAATCACCAGCGGAAAATCGACTTTGCCCTTCCCAATCGCCACTTCCTTGCCTAGTTCGTCGCCGCCGGTCGGGTACAGGCCGTCCTTGGCGTGGACGTCGCGGACGTATCGCCCGAAAACGTCCAGGGCGTCAGCCGGGTTGGCCTTGCCGTAAAGGATCAGGTTGGCGGTGTCGAGGTTAATCCCGACGTTGTCGGCCCCGATCCGCTCGATTGTCCGCAGCAGCGTTACGGGCGTCTCCTGGCCGGTCTCGAAGCAGAAGTCGATTCGGCCCTCGCCGCAGACATCGACGACCTGGCGAAGCGCATCGACCGTTCCGGCGAAGTCGGGGTCGTTGGGGTCTTCCGGGATGAATCCTGCGTGCGTGGTAATCGCAGGCAGGGAGAACTTCGCGGCGAAGCGGGCGGCCTTTTGAAGCGCATCGACACGCATCGCGCGGTATTCCGGCGGGACCAGGCCGATGGTCTTGGGCCCGTCGATGAAGTTCCACACCTGTGGACCGGGATAGCCCGCCCAAAGGGTTGTAATAGTTACACCGTGCTGCTCGGCGGCGGCGGTAAGGGCTTCGCCGACGGCGTCGGTGTAAAGTTCCGGCTCCCACGTGCAGACCTGGCAATACCGAAGGCCTAAGTCCGCCACCTTGCGAATCCCATCATCCGGCGATTCAGTCAGACTAACAAGAACACCAATTTCAAGTTTTGACATGGGGAAATCCTTTCCGTATTGGATACATTCAATCGGGGCGCATCAGGAAAACACTAAGGTAATCACTGTTTTCTTGTCCTCTTGCTGTAGCCTTTTAGCGACTCCTTATCTCCGATGATCAGAGCTTTTTTCTTGGCTCGTGTCCATTTCTTGATCTGGCGTTCACGCCGCACCGCTTCGGTTTCACTGTTATGGACTTCGTGATAGGCCAGTTTAACTGGAAGCCTGCACGCGGTCCACTTAGGCCCCCTGCCCGCGTTGTGCCTCGCCAGCCGTTGGGACAGGTTATCCGTAGAACCGATGTAATAACTGCCGTCGGAACATTTAAGAATGTATATGTAATACACCCCATTCGTACCCATAAAAAAGCCCTTCGACTCGCTTCGCTCGCTCAGGGCATTCGACTCGCATTTGGACAAACGAAAATTAGTTCGCCAATTCGCGCTCATTATACATTTCGAATGGCCTGCCATGAGCGAGCGCAGCGAGTCGAATGGAGGCGAGGGGATTCGAACCCCTGACCTTCTGCATGCCATGCAGACGCGCTCCCAGCTGCGCCACGCCCCCGACATTCACGTCGGATACATCACAACTTTCGACCAGATTAATAACAAACCAAACCATGCCAAGTCAATGGTTTTCTCACACGCCGGCGGACAACAGGCTACTGGATACTACTCCACCGGATCGTATCCGCCCTTACCGAATGGATTGCACCGAAGGATTCGCCACAAACCCATCAGCCCTCCGACAAAAGCGCCCTTGCTGCGAACAGCCTGGATGAAATACTCGCTGCACGTCGGCACAAAGCGGCACTGACGACCGATGATGGGCGAAAGCGAACCCTGATACAGACGTACCATAAGGATGAGCACATTAGCAATCAGACCTGATTTTCCCGAATGGTCGTTCATTAGTTCATTATCTACAACTGGACCGATAGTCCCGTAACGTTAAAAGATTCCCAGGGATTCGCTTCGCTCATCCCTGGGCCTTGAGAAAGCCCGGTCTTGAGCGAAGCGAAAGGCTGGGTACAAGAGAAAAACGCCACTCGCTCCCATCATCCGACCCTCGATTACAATTTAATTATCCGCCCGGCGAGATTTCGCAGCGATTCACGGATTGACTCGATGTCCAGTTCTGCGCCGACCTTCGGCTGGAGGACGTAATCATACGAATCCGGCAGTTCGCTCCGGCAGGTGCGGAATGCCTCGCGGCAGAGGCGTTTGATACGGTTCCGCCGGACGGCGTTTCCGTGCCGGCGGGAAACCGCCACCGCCATCCGCCGCCGGCCCAGCGAATTAGCCAACACCCTCAGCCGGAGCCTTTCGTCCGAAGCACTCCCGCCCCGGCGAAAGATTCGCGTAATCTCGCCGCGTTTTTTGATGCGGTCCGCCTTGCCAAGTCCGGCTCTCACGTTAACCTCCAGCCCGTTTGCAGTCGCACGCCTGACGAGGAGTTCATCGCGGCGCGGGGACCTCTTCGATGGCCTTCCGCCGCTCGCGCTCGGCGGCTTCCCGCACCTCCCCATGCGCCTCACTGCTGCCCGAGAACATAAGCAACGGCATGCCGAGCAGCGTTTTCATGTCGCCTTTGAGCCGGGCGGTTACTGTGGCGTTTGTTCCGTCGGCGACGGCCTTGATGGACCCGATGAACTCGGCTATGGGCTTCAGCGCGGGCATGTTCCTGGCCTGACGGGTCGTCT
>DAOVLS010000130.1 GCA_030631125.1 Planctomycetales bacterium | reverse complement strand
TCGTCGAATCGGCCGAGGTATTCGGCAAACTCGCTTACGGTCTCCGGCTCGACCAGCCCCGCTGTGGCCGAGGCGTCCGCCGCTCCGTCGGCCATCCGCCCCACCCAGTCATTCCACTGCGTAACAGGCACAAGTTGAGCCTTCCAGTCCTGCGTCCAGAGGTCCCAACTGGTGGTGTTGAATATTTCCGCCTGGCTGACGGCGACGACCCGGCCGAAGGGGTTTCCGCTGCCGAAGCGGCTCGCCCAGACCATCGGTTCGCTGCTTCGCCCGGCGACGCCCAGATACGTGAACACGCCCCGGCGAACGCCAAGGTCGTGGTGCGGCTGGCCTATGTCATAATCGCCGACGCCGGTATCGGCCAGGATAGGCGCCGGCAGACTGCTTTCATCGTGGCAACTCTTGCAGTAATTGGACGGGTTGGACACCTGCACCTCCCCGCCCACATCGATGCCCCCGAAGACGTACTGGGCCACCATATAGACCTTCTGCCAGATCGGGTCGCCGTTCGAATCGTACTGCATCCGGATGCCGATGTCCCAGTCCTCGGTAGTTTCGTAGTCATACTGGTCTTCCCAGATGTAGTTGGCTATCTGAGGGACGCCCCACTCTGCCGGGTCCGACCAGCCGTTGACCCAGATTGCGATGGGGCGCCGGCCGTTGGTACGGTAACTGCCCGGCGAGAGCCAGCCGGAGGAATTCTTGGGATACTTACTGCGAATCTCCACCAGGTAGAACATCGTTCTGGTAACTCGCGCGCCGCCGGCGGCAATGTTCCTGGCCCGTGGATAATCGGTAATCCACTGCGGATAGTGGACGTCCTTGATGGTCCGGCTGCCCCACATGTAGCCTAGTTTGATGTCCGCAATCTTTTTGTGGTAATCGTAGAAGAAGGTATCAGCCAGTTGTCCGGAATAATAATCTCGCCCTATACGATACCCATGTGCGTAGCCGTAGATCCGCCGCCTCATCCACTCGTAAGGCCCATAGACCGAGTAGCCCATCAGGATCCTGCCGACCATCCGGTGAGTCCAGTGTTCGTTCGGGTTTCTGTAGTATCCTCGCGCGGTGCTTCCCCGCCTGCGACCGCCGATGTTGACGTTTCCGCCGCCGCCGCGGGTTCTGCCGTGGCCGGACGTGCCCGGCGCGAGCCTGTCCTGCTCGTAGATGCCGCGGTAGTGGTAATTGCGCCACTTGAACAGGCGGTCGTAAGGCCCAAGGCGGTGGGGATAGGAGCGGTCGGGAATGATGCCGTTTTTGACGGGTTTTTCAAAGTCGCCGAAGTCGGTCCTGTGCGCCGGCAGTTCAGGCAGAACGGGCGTGATGAAGGCGGTTTCGGCGTAGTCGCTCTGGCCGTAACGTGCGGCGTTGGCCTGGCTGAGCAGACCGGCTGAAAGCGCGGTCGCCTGGCTGAACTCGTCGAGGCACTCTGCCGCCTGCCAGAATTGTCCGTGCGGTTCGGAGCCGGCGTAGCCGCGGATCGACCAGTTCGTCAACGACGCGACGTCGAATCCGCTGCTGTTGAATAAATTATCCATCGCGCCGAGGATGTCGCGTTGTCCGGCCATTCGTGACCGCAGCGATTCCAGCCCGTCACGCATCCAACTGTCGGGGATGCCCCTTCCAAGTTGGTCGCCAAGCCCCTTTTCCCAGGCATCGACCTCTTCGTACGTCATTCGTGTCGACAGCGGATATGAATCCAGGTGCGGCACCAGCGCGAGCATGCGCGTAACGGCGACGTTGTTGCCGGCGATGACGTTCATGCTCCTGGCCATCCACGACGAGCCGGAAACCGCCGCTGAATCGGCGGCGTTCTGCATCGCCTGGCGACGGTTGACCTGGTCTCCGACGTTGATGACGTAAAAGATCAGCCCCGCCAAAAGCGTAATCCCCAGCAGCAGGACAACGAGCACCTGCCCGGAGCGCCAATGCCACCCAACTGGAAATCTTCTATCTCTGTCCATCATGTCGGCCTCCTCGCGTTCAGGAACCTGGCGAAGCCGCTTCCTTGAGTTTTTCGGCCTTCTCGATCAACTTATCGATCTCCGGCGTAGCGAGGAACCGCTTGGCCTGTCGGAAATAGGCCGAGGCGCCGTTGTAATCTCCCCGATTCATGGCTTCGTCGCCCAGCACCACCTGTTGCTCATAGCGAATTTGCTTGATAATCTGTTCGACTTCCGGCGTCTCGCGGACATTCTTCGCACCCCTGGCCAGTATGAGGGCCTTCTTTAGATCTTTGGCCTTTAAGGCCCGTTCGGCGGCGGCCAATTGTTCGGCATAGGTGCGATCCTGGCGGAGCAGTTCCAGACGGGCATCGACCTCGGCCGATGCGGACGGTTTGATCCGCCTGGCCTTATTATAGGCTGCTTCGGCCTCGTTCCATTCGGCCTTGACGCGGTGGGCTTCAGCCTTATTCAGTTCGATGTGATATTTGCAATCCGTTATCTTGCCTCGCAATTCCGCATCGGCCGACAGTTTCCTGGCGGCTTCATATTTCTCCAACGCCGCTTCGTATTTCTTCTGCCGGAACAACCTGTTGCCCTGCCCAAGCAGCGACCTGTAAGTCCTTTTCTGAAGTATCTTCTTCAATTCGGTTTCGACTTCGGAAGATTCTTTATAAGACTTCGCTTTTTGGAGTTCCTTTTCAGCGTCTCTCATCTTGTTGGCAGCCAGGTGCCGCCTGGCAAGTTGAAGGTGGTGGTCGTGCCTCAAGTCGCGGATCTTGGCCAGTAAAGGTTCGGCTTCGTCCGGCTTGATTTTAGAGGCCTTTTCATAGGCGGTTGCGGCGACGAGGAAATTTTTGGCCTTTTCGGCCTCTTTGGCTTCGGTCATCGCGGCTGCGAAGTTTGTTTCGGTTCGCAGTACGGCTTTTCTTTTCTCTGCCTTCTGCTTCATCCCCGCGTATATATCAGGCGAGATGGCGTCCCTGGCTGATTCCAGCACGGCCAGCGCCTTGTCCCATGCCGCCATTGCACCGTCAACGTCGCCGCCGGAAGCCATTTCGTCGCCCCGGCTGACGTATAACGAGTACTCGGTCTGCTTCTGCTCTTCACTGATGCGCCGCCGGAGCGCCTGAATCTCGGCGATTTGCTCGCTGGTAAGCGCCAACCTGGCGGCGTCCTTCTTGAGTATCTTTTCCGCCTCTTCAAGTTCACCGACGGCAATGGCCTTCTTCGCCCGGTCTATTGCTATGGTGTACTGTCGGCGACTGGTCAACCAGGCGTCGAAATCCTGCAGTTGCTGCTCGATCCCCTGCGTCCACTTGTACAATTCGCTCCGGCTTCGCTGCAACTGCCTCGTCAAGTCTCCGGCAGATCCGAATTGTGTGTAGGCTGTGTTCCAGTCGTCCTCCAACGCCGCCAGACGGGCCCGACAGAAATACTCCATCACCTCCGCCTGTCTGGCAACTACCTGGCGGGCGTACTTCTTGTTACCGCGTACGGACTTGAATATCTCCAACGCGGCGGAATAATTAGTCTTTGCCGCCGTTGATGTTTCTGCCTTGGATGCCTCTTTGTACAGATTTTGCGCTCGAAGGTAGTCTGCCTGGGCCTGTTTGCGAATTTCACTCTGCTGCGATCTGTCAATTCCCACATACACCAACAGGCCGACGATAACGACCCCGACAATCGTTCCGGCAATCGCGAGTTTTTTGCGGAGCGACATCGGCACTTTGGGGATTTCGGCGGTAATCGGTTCCGAGACGTCGCTCCGTGTCGGCCGGGGTCGTTCATTGCCTACGTCGGACCGACTTTCAGGTCCGGCTGCGCCGGAAATCCGCTTCTTCCTGCGACGTTTGCGGGGGCGATGGGCTTTCGGTGAAAAATTCGCTCGAATCTCTCTGCCCAATTCCTCGATACTCGTGAATCGCTGGTCCGGGTCCTTGGCAAGCATCCTCGCCACCGTTACCGAAAGCGCCTGCGGAACGTCGGGATTAATCTCGTCCAGCGGCGAGGCAGTCTGCTCCGGTGAAGAGTGCCACTTCATCCAGCGCAAAGCCTCGCTGTGCTTGTCGCGGACAACGTCGTGGAACACCTCGTTGAATTTCTCGCGCCCCAGAAGCATTTCGTATGCGACCATTCCCAGCGAATAAATGTCCGCCCGCCCGTCGATCTGGCCGCCGGCGAACAGTTCCGGGGCCATGTATTTAGTCGTCCCCAGCCTCATCGACACTGCGGCTCCGGCCTTGGCCGCCACGCCGAAATCGGTGATCGTTACTTTCAGTCCCTCGCCGATGATGACGTTACCCGGCTTGATGTCACGGTGGACGATGCCGGCCTTGTGAATCGCCGTCAAACCCGCCGCGATCCGCCAGATAATCTGCAAAACCGCCTTGGGATCGACCGGCTCGGGGTGATCGGAAAGGGTCGTCTCAATGGTGTGCCCCTCGACGAACTCCATAACGACGAACAACCCGCCGTCCTCTTCCATCAACTCGTAGAGAGTAACGACCTGTTCGCATCCCAGGCTGGCCAGTTGCCGGGCGATTTCGCGGAACCGCTGCGTGAACTTTTCTTCAGCCGCCAGTTGGGGCGCGACCTGCTTTATCGCGACATGGCGGTCCAGCAGCGGGTCATAACCCTTATAGACAATGGACTGCCCGCCCGAGCCAAGCCGCTCGACGATCTCGTATTTGCCGAGTTTAGCGCCCGTCGGCAGGATGCCGGAAACGCCGGCAGAATTACTGTTTGTGCTTTCCTGTTTCATAATCTCGAAAATCCTACACTCCGCCGCTGTCTATCTTCCCACGTAACGGGGGAATTGTTCCACGTCTATTTCGTCCTCGACGCCCTGATTGGTCAGCGAGTAGGTAACATTAACAGGCGTTCCGTAGTGGCCTGACGCGAGCGAATCGCCGAATATCCGGTTGGCGTACGGGACCGACAGGTACAGCGTGTGTCTGACCTGTACGCGGAGCGTCTCGTGGTCGCCGTAGGCGTTTCCGTCGGACGGAGGCGATAGCGACACCTCGGTGAAATTCCACGCGTAATGGCACTTCCCCTCCAGCATCGTCTGCACCCATCTCGGCGCTGAGGAGCCGTAAAGTTGCCAGAACCTCTCCAGCCCGTCCTGGATTATCGCCGCACTACCGGGGTCGCTACCGCCGGGACCGCCATTACCGGCGGATACCGGCATCACCGCATAAACAGCGGCCAGGCGAACGCGATGAAACTTGGCGGATGATTCCGGCGAGGCTGTTATGTTCCTCGGCTCGTCGTGGGAGAGGTTCTCCGGAACCCACACAACGGCCGAGCGGGCGGCGGCGTAGGCGGCGTGATGGACCGCCAGGTTCCCCACCGCCAGCAGCATCGACTGGATCATCACCAGCACGATCATCAATGCAAAGGGAAACAGCAGGGCGAATTCGATAGCGGCTGTACCGGCTTCGGTCGGACGGGGACGGTTTTCCCGCCGCGTCCGCCCCAGGCGCCAGGCGGTACCGGCCAGAATGTACAACCCCACCAGGCAGACCATCGCAATAGCGCCGCTGATCAGAACGCTCCGGCTGCGAAGGGTCTCGGCCACCCATGGACCATTCGGAACCGTTCCGTACATACGGGTCAGCCAGTGGGAAAAGGCTCCGACCACCAACCCGCGCAACCACTGGGCCACCTGTCCGCTGCCGTAAGCAGCCAAACCCCAACCGGCGCAAACCAGAACCACAACGACGCTTACTATCGTCGCCGAGACCGAGAGTTTTACCCTCATATTTTGTCGGGACTGTCCCATCAAACGTACCCGTTAAACGCCAAGGATCGACCGGATGACCGGTTCGAACATCGCAACGAAGGTCCCAAGGCATAATGCCACGGCGAGGGGGACCGTCGGACTTTCAGGTCCGGTCGGGTCGGCCGGTTTAGCGCCCGGTAAAATCAACAATACAACAGTATGCCAGACCCTCCGCACAGTCCGGCGGACAATCCGCTTGCGAATCATCACAATCACAGCCATCAGGCCCGCGATTACGAATCCGAACAGCATCGCGCCCAAGGCAAGCCTCCACCCGCCCAGCGCTCCGACAGCGCCCATTAATTTCGCATCCCCCCCGCCGATCCCGCCGGCGATCCAGCACAGAAGCAGCGGGAAAAAACCCACGGCAAAACCTCCCAACGCCCCGACCAGTCCCATCTGTCCGCCGCCGCTTAAAAAACCCTCACCCGCGGCATAACCGGCGACGGCGTGCCCGACCAGGCCGAGAAGTATCGCCGGATACGTCAGCCAGTTCGGAATCTTACCGCAGCGCAGATCGACAACGGCAGCCGTTACGACCAGCACCGCAATCGCAACAACCGACCAGAGACCTGCGCCCGGCGGGACAATATCGGACAGCATGATAAAAATCACCCACCCTACGGCGCCTGCATGCCCTGATCGGCCTCGCCGCGAATCTGGTTCAGCATCTCGGTAGCCCATTCGCCGATATACTGCCTGAAAGCAATCAACAACCCCAGCAGCGGCAGGACGATCGCGGCGATAATGAGCAGTTTCTCCAGCCCCTCGGCTCCGCGCTGGTCCGAATGAAACCGCTTTGCCATTTTCCATAAGGCCTTCATACTCTTATCCCTCGGGTCAGTTGTCTTATGCTTCCTGTCCGTACCTGACCCGTTACGGGAAAGGAAGCGTTTCCATAAACGTTACCATCTGATAGTGCGCCACAAGCAGATTCAGG